>CALVPE010000056.1 GCA_944350485.1 uncultured Bacilli bacterium | reverse complement strand
CATATTCGATATCTTGATTTTTTTAATAACATTTTAATTTTATCCAAAATTGATTATGTTTAATTTATTTATTTAACATAGATTTTGGCATTTTAGGTTCATCAATTACGATAACCCAACAACCTGTTGTTGCAACTCCAGCAACTATTAGACCTACTGCTCCAAGGAGCATAGATAAATATTTTTTCATATTTCCTCCTTTTCTATTAATAACACATAAAATAATTAATATTAGTAATTTAAATAATTTTTATATGATAGTTTAAATATTTTATATGTTATAGGTAAAATTAAAATTGTTTCTAGTATAAGTGCAAACATTAACATGTTTTTAATTATCATATTTTTTAATAATATAATTAATATTATAAAAGAAATAGCACTTATAACACTTAATATTTTATAGATTTTTCTTTTTTTCTTATTAATTAATGGTCTTTTAATTGTATCGGCAGGTGCATAAGCTATAAAACAAAGTAAACATATAATAGGTAATATTAAGTAAACTAAATTTGGAAAAGTAAATGATTTACATATATATGGTATTAGAATAAATGATATACTTGATGAAATCCAACACCAAATACTTTTTGAAGCATGCAATCCAAAAGCAGTTGCTCTTAATATGTTAAATATTAAAAGGAATAAAATGGCTTCTTTAAATAATCCTAAAACAGCTGATATAATTAAAATCACAACTATTTTAGAAATAGTTAAATAAATTGCTTCGATTCCATATTTAATTTCTTCTAATTGTATTTTGTCATATTTATTTAAATCTTTTATCATGTTCATAGAACCGCCTACGACAAAATTT
The DNA here is from genome assembly GCA_944350485.1 of uncultured Bacilli bacterium. GTDB lineage: Bacteria > Bacillota_I > Bacilli_A > RF39 > UBA660 > RUG591. Next base: position 36,918 of record CALVPE010000056.1, on the reverse strand, counting down.
TTAAACATCTCTCTATCACCAAATACATTTTATACTAATTAATGTAATAATGTTAAAAAATTTCTGAATTGTAAAATATTTAAATATTTTTGAAAAAAATTAATCAAAATTCTGATATTTTTACAAAAATTAACTTAGAAATTAGCTATTAACAAAAAAAGTAAAAATTTTGCTTGTGATTTGATATTATTAATTTGCGCAAGAAAATAGTAGGTCTACTGAAAAATATTTTATGATAAGGAGAGATATGAACGTGGTAAGAGGTAGTGTTAAGTGGTTTAACAATGAGAAAGGATATGGTTTTATCGAATTTACTGACAATGAGGACATTTTTGTGCACTATTCGGCTATAAATCAAGATGGTTATAAAACTTTACAAGAAGGACAATGTGTAGAGTTCAATCTTTTAGAAACATCGAAAGGTTATCAAGCAACAAATGTTTCAGTAGTAAAAAAAGAAAATGAAATTATCAGTTAATGATAGTTTTTTTCTTTTTTTTATGCTATTATATAAATATATAAAGGAGATGATACTATGGAAGTTTTAGTGAGAGGAAACAAAATTGAAATTACAAGTGCTATGAAGGATTATGTTAAAGAAAAGTTGTCTAAACTTGATAAATATACATTAGATAATAATATTCAAGCAACAGTATTAGTTAAAATTCAAAATTATACTCAAAAAGTAGAAATCAATATACCTCTTAAAACCTTGATGTTAAGAGCGGAAGAAGAAAGTCAAGATTTTTATTCGGCTGTTGATTTAGCTATTAATAAGCTAGAAAGACAAATAAGAAAGAATAAAACTAAGTTAAAGAAAAAAGAAAAAACGGGAATAAAAGAATTTAATATAGATGATATAATTGATTTATCAACTGATGAGGAAGTTGTAAAAGTAAAGAAAATTGAAATAAAACCCATGAGTCTTGATGAGGCTATTTTACAAATGGAATTATTAGGTCATACTTTCTATATGTATAAAGATAGTGATATTCAAAAAATTGCCTTAGTTTATAAACGTGATGCTGGCGGATATGGGGTTATTGAAGAAGAATAATAAGAAATAAATAAGCAAGATATTCCAATTTTGCTTATTTTTTGTTAGAATATTAGGTATTAGGAGGAAACATGAATATATTAAAAAAGTTATTTGATCATGAATATAAAGAATTAAAAAAATTTAATTTATTAGCTGATAATATCATGTCTTTAGATGAAACTTATCAAAAATTAAGTGATGAAGAGTTACGTCATAAGACAGATGAGTTTAAAGAGAGATTAAAAAATGGTGAAACATTAGATGATATTTTGGTTGAGGCTTATGCTACTGTAAGGGAAATGGCTTATCGAAAACTTGGTGAAAAAGCCTTTTATGTTCAGTTAGTTGGAGCTATTGCTATTCATAATGGTAATATTGCAGAGTTAAAAACAGGTGAAGGAAAAACTTTAGTAACAACTTTTCCAGCTTATTTAAATGCTTTAACAGGCGAAGGAGTACATGTTGTAACTGTTAATGAGTATTTAACTTCTCGTAATGCTGAGTGGATGGGTCCAATTTATGAAGGCTTAGGTCTAACAGTTGGCATTAATAAACGAGATTTATCACCAAAAGAAAAACAAGAGGCTTATAACTGTGATATTTTATATACAACTAATAATGAACTTGGTTTTGATTACTTGCGTGATAATATGGTAATTCTAAAAGAAAATCGAGTTCAAAGAGGACTTAGTTATGCCATCATTGATGAAGTTGACTCTATTTTAATTGATGAAGCAAGAACCCCTTTAATTATTTCTGGTGGAGAACTTCGAAGTGCTAATTTATATACTGATGCAGATCATTTTGCTAAAAGTTTAAAAGCTGAAGATGATTATATCTATGATGAGAAAACTAAAGGAGTAACTTTAACTGATTTAGGGAATGAAAAGGCTGAAAAGTATTTTCATTTAGATAACTTATATGATATAAAAAACAATGAGCTTGTTCATTATATTAATCAAGCTTTAAGAGCTAATTATTCGATGAAAAAAGATTTTGATTATGTTGTTCAAGATGGAGAAGTTTTAATAGTTGATCCTTTTACTGGTCGTATTATGAAAGGTCGTCAATGGAGTGACGGGTTACATCAAGCTGTTGAAGCTAAAGAAAATGTAAAAATTAATCAAGAAACAAAAACTGTTGCAACTATTACTTTTCAAAATTTATTTAGAATGTATAAAAAGTTATCTGGTATGACAGGAACAGCTAAAACGGAAGAAGAAGAATTTCGAAATATTTATAATATGTATGTTATAACGATTCCAACTAATAAAGAAATTGCTAGAATTGATTATCCAGATTTAGTTTATCCAACTAGAAAGGGAAAATATAAAGCAATTGTTAGGGTTATTGAAGAAAAACATAAAACAGGACAGCCAATCTTAGTTGGTACTATTGCTGTTGAAACAAGTGAATTAATTAGTGAAATGTTATCAAAAAAAGGTATAAAACATGAAGTTTTAAATGCTAAAAATCATGCCAGAGAAGCTGAAATTATTTCGCATGCTGGAGAAAAAGGAGCTGTTACTATTGCGACTAATATGGCAGGTCGTGGAACAGATATTAAATTAACTGATGAAACGAAAGCTTTAGGAGGTTTATGTGTAATTGGTACCGAAAGACACGAATCTCGTCGTATCGATAATCAGTTAAGAGGTCGTTCTGGTCGTCAAGGTGATCCTGGTGAAAGTCAATTCTTTGTTTCGATGGAAGATGACTTAATGGTTCGTTTTGGAACCGATCGAATCAAAACTTTACTTCAATCTGTTGGTTTTGAAGAAGATCAAGCAATTCGTAGTAAAACTTTTACTAATGCTTTATCATCAGCTCAAGCAAAAGTTGAGGGAAATAACTTTGATATGCGTAAGCAATTACTGGAATATGATGATGTTATGAATAATCAAAGAGAAGATATTTATGAAAGACGTAATGAAATATTGGATAATGATTCGATTCATGAAACGGTTTTAGATAACTTTAATGCTTATATTGAGTATTTAGTCGATACTCATTATGTTGATAATAAGATAAGTGGAGAATCTTTAAAAGATTTAGTTGATATTGTTAACCATGATTTATTAAAAGAAGATATCAAAGAGGCTAATTTAGAAACAAAAACAAGTTTGGAAGCTATTCAATTTATCTATGATAAGGTGGTAAAAGAATATGAAGATAAACTTCATGATTTGCCGGTTGAAATTTCTAATGAATTTGAAAAAGCTATTAGTTTAAATGTTATTGATAAATATTGGACTGAAAATATTAATACTTTATCTCATTTAAGAGAAGGTGTTATGATGCGTGGTTATGGCGGTGAGGATCCTTTACGAGTTTATACTATGGAAGGATTAGAATTATATGAAGATATGCTTGATAAAATTGATCGAGATATAACAATTTTCTTAATTAAAGCTGAAATAAGACATAATATTGAGCGCAAAGAAGTTGTAAAAAAACAAATTACAAATGATAATGATAATACGACAACTAAACAACCAAAAGTTAATAAAAATAAAGTTGGTCGTAACGATCCATGCCCATGTGGTTCAAGAAAAAAATATAAACAATGTTGTGGCAAATAAACCCGTAAACCCGCATAAAATAAGGGATTGCGGGTTTTTCTATGATTACAATATTTAAGTAATTATAAGCGTGTCATTTGTCTTAAATAAGTTTTTGATAAGTCATTAAATCTTTGAAAACCCTTATAAAACAAAGGGAAAACGACATTGAAACATTGGTTCCAAATTTAATACAAAACTTATCTAAAAATTATCTAAATTGTAATTTATTACTCAAAAATAATAAAACTGGTAAAAGTAAATTGTGTTATAATTAATATAGGTGTTGATAATATGGGGAAAATTGTAACAATGTATGAACTAGCACAATTATTAAAACTTTGTGATAAATATTTAATTAATAAATATCAAACTAATATTGAACAGTTGATGGAAATGAATATAGATAATAAAGTTGAATCTATATTAATGTTATTGCTAGCAGATCCAGAAATATCTAATTTATTTGAACAGTATAATCTTTATGATGTTATATATGACTTATTAGATAGCTATTCCGAAAAAAGGATTTTTACTATTTCAGATGAAACACTAATATTATCTACTAAAAGACCAAATGATTTAACTGAGATTGAATATAGAATTACGGAAGATAGGCTTGATAAAATATTTAAATCACTTGAGTATAATATGGAATTATACGATAGATTATATAGAGATAAAATATGGATTATAGATAGTAGCATAGGACGAAGTGAAAAAGTATCTATTTCACCGACTAGATTTTTCCATTTGATGGGATTAGATGAGAAAGATTTTAAAGATGAAGCATCTATGAGACTATTTGAAAGCGTTTTTCCAGTAGAAGATAGCGTAAGATCTTTGATGAAAGATAAGAAAGATTTATTTAAAGTATTAGAAAAAATGTTACAAAGAGAAACAACAATTAAACAGGCAATTTTAGATGGAACATTAAAGCCTGTTATTAACCCTCAAAAATTAGAAATGAAAGGATTTTCATTTGAAAGAATTGGAATTATTGAACATTCAAGTGGTATGATCTTTTACGATAAAGAATTGGCTCAACGATTAGGGCATAATACAAGACTTCAAACAGATTTAATATTACTCAGTAATTTTATAAGAAAATATAATTTAGAATTTGTATTTTCTATGTATAGAAGATATAAACACACACCAAAAGCAAAAGATGCGGAAAGTTTAATTATTTCACAAAGAGGTTATGAAAACTCTGAATTTATTAAAGGGCAACAAGTTTCGATAAGTGAATCAGCTAAAAGATATTCACCAAAAGATTTTGAGTATACAATTCGTAATGAAGATGGAAGCGAAGAACCTTTATCTGACCCAGATGAATTTGTTGAATTCAGTGATGAAGATAAAGCAAGAATGGCACATGAGATCATAACAGAATTACCATTACTTAATACTGAACATTTGAAAGAAGTATATAATACTTTAAAAAACAATCTATCAAATAGTAAAAATTATAAGAAATAATGATTATTTAAAAATTGTATTTTATTAAAATTCGTTATTTTTTAGATAAGTTCTGATAGGTTTGCCTAGTGCTAGGGAGTGCTCCCAAGTACAACCAAGTGCCGAATTAACGCGCCAAGTGCTCTCAAAAGCTCCCAAAATCCCAAATACAAAGGGCCATGTGGTTCGAGAAAAAAATATAAACAATGTTGTTATAAGTAATTATAGAAAGAAAAATTTGCCATAATTTTGCAAAATAAATAAAATAAAAATTTTTTTAAAAATTTAAGAGTTTATAATAGGAGTGATAAATATGGGAAAACATGTTAAAAAGGTAAGAGAAAAATATAGACAAACTAAAAAAACTTCGCTTTTAGTTTATTTAATACTAAGAGTATTAGTTATTATATGTATGGTACTAGAAATATTAAGAGGTGATTTGCATAATGCTTTTTTATGTTTATTATCGTTAATATTATTTGTAATACCAGTGCTTATAGAAGATAAATTTAAAATAGGTATACCTTCGGTTTTAGAAATTATTATTTATTTATTCATATTTTCGGCCGAAATATTAGGTGAAATAAATAATTTTTACGGAAATATTCCATATTGGGATACGATATTACATACTTTAAATGGCTTTTTAGCAGCTGGAGTAGGTTTTTCCTTAATTGATTTGTTAAATGAAAATAGTAAAAATATAAAGCTTTCTCCAGTTTTTGTAGCTATAGTTGCTTTTTGTTTTTCAATGACAATTGGAGTATTATGGGAATTTTTTGAATATGGTGCTGATAAATATTTAAACTTAGACATGCAAAAAGATCGAATAGTAACCAAAATTTCAACTGTAGAATTAGATCCTAAAAAAGATAATAATGCAATTGTTATTAATGATATTAAAGAAACTCAGATTATAACCAAAGACGGCCCAATTATTATAGATGGTGGATATTTAGATATTGGTATAAATGATACAATGAAAGATTTAATCGTTAATTTTATAGGAGCAATATGTTTTAGTTTTTTTGGATATTTATATATAGAAAATAGAAAAAAATATAAATTTGTTACTAATTTTATTCCAGTAAAAAATACTTAAAATAATATAAATTATAATTGATATTTTTAAAAAAATTTAATTAATTAAAAAAAATAAATAGTAAATATATAAAATTCTTTATTTATTATATAATAATAAATAGAACATAATTATTTAATAATATAAGAAATGGAGAAAATATGAAAAAAATATTTTATAATGGTGATTTTATAACTTTAGAAAATGGTCAAGTTGAAGCAATTTTAATAGAAGATAAAATTATTAGAAAAACTGGATTAAAAAAAGATGTTTTCAAAGAAATTGATGATGATACTATCCTTGTTGATTTAAGAGGTCATACATTGATGCCAGCTTTTATAGATGCTCATAGTCATTTTACAAGTGTTGCTAATAATTTATTGAAAGCTAATTTAGAAGAATGTGTAACATTTGAAGAAATTAAGGATAAATTGTTAGAATTTAAAAAAGATAATAATATTAAAGATGGGGAGTGGATATTAGCTTGTAATTATGATCATAACAATTTAATAGAAAAGGAACACCCAACAAAAGAAATAATTGATCAAGTATTACCAAATAATCCTGTTTTATTACAACATAGGTCAGGTCATATGGGAGTTTTTAATTCTAAAGGTTTAGAAATATTAAACATTGATGAGAATACTCAAGATATTGAAGGCGGAACTATTGGAAAAGTGAATGGTATTCCAACGGGTTATTTAGAAGAAAATGCTTTTATTAATTATCAAATGAAAATTCCAATGCCGTCTTTTGCTGATTTGATTGATGCTTACAAGAAAGCTCAAGATATTTATTTAGTTAATGGTATTACAACTGTTCAAGAAGGAATGACTTATCCAGAAATGATTCCTTTGTATCAACAATTACTTAAAGCAGATATTTTAAAAGTTGATTTAGTGTCCTATATTGATATTAATAGCAAAGATAAATTTTTTAATGCTTTTAAAGATCATATCAAAAAATATAAAAATAATTTTAAAATAGGTGGGTATAAAATCTTTTTAGACGGCTCCCCTCAAGGAAGAACAGCTTGGATGAGACAACCATATAAAGATAGCTTCGATTATTGTGGTTATGGAACGTTAACTGATGAAGAAGTTTTTAAAATGGTTGAAACAGCCTATAGAGATAATTTACAAATCTTAGCTCATTGTAATGGTGACATGGCAGCTAGACAATATATTAAAGCAATTGAAAAGGAAAAGAATAATAATCAGATAAGACCTGTCATAATACATGCTCAGTTATTGGGGTTAGATCAAATTAAAAAATTAAAAGAATTAGATATTATACCATCATTTTTTATTGCCCATACCTATTATTGGGGTGATATTCATATTAAAAATTTTGGTTTTGAAAGAGCTAAAAATATCAGTCCGGTTAAATCAGCTTTAAAAGAAAAGATAAAATATACTTTTCATCAAGATTCGCCTGTTATTAAACCTAATATGTTTGAAACAATTTGGTGTGCAGTTTCAAGAATAACTAAAGATGGGGTTGTTTTAAATGAAGATCAAAAAATAAGCGTTCTTGATGCTATTAAAGGTGTTACTATCAATGCAGCTTATCAATATTTTGAAGAAGATAAAAAAGGTAGCTTAAAAGTTGGGAAGCTAGCTAATTTAATTATTGTTGATAAAAATCCCTTAAAAATTAAAATAGATGATTTAAAAAATATTCAGATTTTAGAAACAATTAAAGAAGGAAAAACTTTATTTAAATCTAATTATATTGAAGAGTAATTTTCAATAATTGCTCTTTTATTATGTGTAATTAATGTTAAATTATTGCTTTTCATAAATTATTTGTTATATAATGATACTGGGAGGTCATTATGAAGAAAAATAATACTTTAAAGGTACTATTAATTACAATTTTATTTGCAGTTTTAATTACCTGGCTTTTGCCAATAACATATTTTAATGGTGGACTTTTAACTGATGTTAGATATCCAGCTGGTTTATTTGATATTTTTAGTTATCCATTAATTACTTTATATTATTTTGGACAAACAGCAATTTATCTTTTAATAGTAGGTGCATTTTATGCTATTTTCAATAAAACAGGTGTATTTAAAAAAGTATGTGATAAAGTTGTAAAACTATTTAAAGGAAAGGAAATAATTTTTTTTACTACAATTGTTACTTTATTATCAATAGTAGTAGCATTCTGTGGATTTGGTTATGAATTAATTTTTGTTTTACCACTTTTAGCAGCTATCATTATTTTATTAGGTTATGATAGAATAACAGTGGCAATGACTTTGATTGGTTCAATTGCAGTTGGTTATGCGGGATCTTTATTTGCATCTAGTATAGCTGGAACTTATGTTGATACTTTATCTACTAATTACACAGATTTAATTTTATTTAAAATTATACTTTTAGTTTTAGGTATAGCTTTACTTATTTTTAGTATTATTCGTTATATTAAAAAATTAGATAGTAAAGATATTAAAAAAGATGAAATTAGTAAAGAATTACTTCCTGAAAGTGTTGAAATTAAAAATAAGAAAGGAAAAGTTAAACCTAGCTGGCCAGCAATTGTCATATTTGATTTTGTTTTACTATTGATGATTGTTAGTACATTAAATTATTCTGGAGCTTTTAAAATCGATATTTTTGAAACATTCCATCAAAATGTTTTAAATGTTAATATTAAAGACTTTAAAATATTGGCTAATATTCTAGGTGCAACTTCTTTAGAACAAGCATCTTTAGGTAACTGGACAAGTGCTGAATTTATGGTAATTATGCTAATGGCAACTATTGTCTTAAAATTTATTTATCGTATTAAATTAGATGATATGTTTGTAAGCTATAAAGAAGGTGCTAAAAAATTCGCTTTAAGTGCTTTATTAGTTATTGTTGCTTATGTTGTTTTGATTACAACTTCTAATCACCCAGTTGTATTAACAATTTTAAAACCATTACTTGAAATAACTAATGGCTTTAATAGTGTTACAACTTCACTTTCAATGTTTATTACAAGTATCTTTAATATTGATGCTTATTATATAGTATCATCAACTCTTCCATATCTTATGAGTATTGTGACTGATACAAGTGTTTATCCACTTATCGCCTTTATTTCTCAAACAATGCAAGGTTTAGCTTTATTAATTTCTCCAACTAGTATTGTCTTACTTGCTATAATTGGTTATTTAAAGGTTGATTATACAAAGTGGGTTAAAGTAATTTGGAAGTTCTTATTAGCATTCTTTATTTTAGCATTTATATTATTTACAATTATTTTAGTAATTTAATATAAAGATAAAATAAAAGTTTTAAAATAAAAATCATCAGAAAAAACTGATGATTTTTTAGTGTTCTTTATATTCTGTGAATAAAAGACCAATATTTATTAAACCACAAATTCCTACAATGGCATATATAATTCTGCTAAAAGCAGTACCATCACCAAAAATTGTTGCTACTAAATTAAAATCAAATATTCCAATTAAACCCCAGTTAATTGCTCCAATTATTGTAAATACTAAGGCTATTTTTTGTAATGTTTGCATATATCCTCCTATCACTAACTATAATAGCCCAAAAAAATAAAATTATTCATGAATATTTAAAAAATAGTTAAATATAATTAATTGAAAAGAAAGAAAAAGGGGTTTTTAATGAAAAAAATATTTGTTTTTACTATTTTAATAGGATTATTATTTTTAACAGGGTGTGTTAAAAATAACAGTGAAACAATTTTTAAAGATCTAACTAATAAAATTAATAAATTAGATAGCTATACTATAAAAGGAAATTTAGAAATAAAAAATAAAAATATGACACATACTTATAATGTAGTAATAAATCATCTAAAAAAAGATAAATATAAAGTAACTTTAACCAATACATCTAATAATCATGAACAAGTTATATTAAGAAATGATGAAGGAGTATTCGTTCTTACACCTAGTTTAAATAAAAGTTTTAAATTTCAAAGTGATTGGCCATACAATAATTCTCAAATATATATTTTAGATTCCATTATTGATGATTTAAATAATGATTCTAATACTGAAAAAAAATTAGAAAATGATCGGCATATTTTTACAAGTAAAGTAAATTATCCTAATAATAAGGGTTTAATAAAACAAAAAGTTACGGTTAAAGATGATTTGACAATTGAAAAAATAGAGGTTTTAAATGAAAGTGGAGACGCTGAAATGATATTTACTATTTCAGCAATTGACTACAATCCGACTTTTGATGAGGCATTTTTTGAGGTAAATAGTATCATTAATAATATCAGTAATAATAATTCTAATAATAGCAATACTAATAGGCAAGAAGAAAATAATAAAAATCAAAATGAAACTAATAAAGAAGAAAATAAAACTGATAATAATACTAACAATAATAATAACAATAATACTAATACTACTGAAACTGCTACTTTAGAAGATATTATTTATCCATTATATTTACCAACAGGAACAGTTTTAGAAGAGCAAGAAAAAGTAAGTAAAACGGATGGAGAAAGAGTAATTTTAACTTTTGGTGGTGAGAAAAGTTTTACTTTAGTTGAAGAAACTGTTAGTAAAGAAGAAGAATTTACAATTGTACCTACATATGGAGAACCATCTTTTGTAAATGATACAATCGGCGCTATTTCAGATAATTCTTTAAATTGGGTAAGCGATAATATTGAATATTATATGGTTTCTGATGTTATGAATTCCTCTGAATTATTAGATATTGCTAGATCAATTAATGTTGAAACTGTTTCAGTTATGAAATAATTAAATAATAAACTAATGTTAAAAAGAGCATTAGTTTTATTAATTTAATAAAATTATTTCTTTTTCTACAATTTTTTTTGATCTAGGTTTTATCTCTAACAGGAAAGCTGGTTCAAAATAACAATTATTTTCATTAATATTAGCAATATGTTTTCCTAAATACAATTTTTTCAAAAAAAACAAAGTTAAAGAAAAATAACCCATATAAATATTATTTTCATAAATTAGTATTCTTTTCCCTTTAAATTTTAAGTTATTTTTCAAAATTAAATTATTAATTATAAACATCCATTTTTTTATTTTTTCTTCTTTTGTTAAAATTTTAGTATCATAAATATTAACAATCATTTCTTTATTATTAAATTTATATTTTGTTTTCATATTAATATTTTGTTAATTTTTTTTAAAAGTATTCAGTCTATATACAAGATTATTAGAATATGGTATAATGATAACAAAGAAAGGAGTAAATTATGTTATATGCAATTATAATTATAGTAGTTATTATTTTGCTTGCATCTATTAAACAAATTGATGAATATGAAAGAGGAGTTAAATTTTCTTTTGGTAAATATACTAAAACATTACAACCAGGTTGGAAATTAGTCTTTCCAATTATTCAGTCTTTTAAAAAAGTTGATATTCGAACCAAAGTAGTTGATGTTCCAGAACAAGATGCAATTACTAAAGACAATGTTTCAATTAGAATAAATGCAGTTGTTTACTATAAGATTTTTGATGCTAGTATGGCAGTTCTTGAAGTTGAAAATTTTTATTATGCTGTTAGTCAACTTGCTCAAACAACTATGCGTAATGCAGTTGGTGAAGTAAGCCTTGATGAACTATTAAGTGAAAGGGAAAAGATTTCTAAAAAAATTTGTGAAATCATTGATAAGGCTACTGATCCTTGGGGAATTAAAGTTGAAAATGTTGAACTAAAAGATGTTTCCCTACCAGAAGAAATGAAACGTGTTATTGCAAGAGTCGCAGAAGCTGAACGTGAAAAACAAGCTGTTATTACCAAATCAGTTGGAGAAATCGAAGCTAGTAATAATTTAGCAATTGCAGCTGAAAAATTAAATTCTAATCCTGTAGCTGTTCACTTAAGGACATTAGAAACTATTAATGATTTAAGTAGTGATCAATCAAATACAGTTATCTTTGCACTACCAATTGATGTTTTAAAATCATTTGATACTTATAATAAAAAAAATGGACAATAAAGAAAGGGATAATAATGATTTAAAATTCATTATCTCCCTTTTTTAATGTAATTCTGGACAAACTCCAGGATCTGGTTTATAAAAACAATGATTTTTATAACGACCACTTAATCGTTGATTATACCAAGTACTAACACAATTATTATTTCCACTTGGAGAATAAAACCATAAGCAATTAGTTGCTGGATAATAATATTCTCCATTTAAAACTCTTTTAGCTAATTTTTTTTCATTAGTAGTAGCACTTGAAAAGAAAAGTTCGCTTTTTATACCTGCAAATCCTCCTGGAGACTGATAGATAATACCATAAATACTATTTATATTTTTGAAAGTTAAACAATTTGATATTGCTCTATTAACAACTACATTTCCAACCATCAACATTCCCAAATTACCTTCACCAACTGCTTCAGCTCTCATAAGCCTTGCTAATAAGTCTAACTCTTTTTCGGTATACCTTATAATTGCCATAAGAAGTTTAAACCTCCTTTATAATATATGTTAACTTTTAAAAAAATATAAAATAATGTTGATTTACAAAAAATCTTATGATAATATATTATTATAATAAGGGATAGTGGTGTCTAGTGAATGATAGTTTAGTAAAATTACTGCTTTATATAGAACCAAAAATTTCAGATATTCAAGATATAAGAATAGAAACTAAATCATTAAGAGATGTTCAAGAAACTTTAAATGAATTAATTGATTTAGGAACAAATTCTTATTATGATATTTTAAATTTTTATGATCAAGATTTTATTATAAGAACAATTAAAATAAGTCAAGACGCAACCATCAATAATGTTGATGATTATTTAAGTTCTAGCTATTTATTAAAAACAAATGATATAAATATTAAAGAATTACCTCAATATAAAAAAGCTATAACCTATATGGAAAAATTATTTACTTATTTATCAAATTTAAGTCATAAAATTAATTTAGAATATGAAAGTTTAAAAGAAAAATTAGAAAAATTAGAAATTTTAAATAAATACTCAATTATTTTAAAAAAAAATAATATTTATATTGAAGATGTAGATGAATTTTTATTATTCTTAAATTTAATTGAGATACCAATAATTGATAAGTTAAATATTTTGATTTTAATAAATGAATACAATGTTCGAAACTATACGATCACAAATGATATTATTCTTACAAAAGATTTATATTTATCTGATGTAATGAGAGTTTTAGAAAAGTATAGAGATAAGATAAATAATGAAGATAAAATTAAACAAGAATATGAAATTGATTCTAAAATATTGTTTGTTAAAAAAGGTTTTAAAGCTTTAGATGAAAAAAAAGAATATTTAATTAATCGAATAGCAAATTTATATAATCAAAATAAATATGAAAATATAATTGATTATTATCAAGAATTAAAAGAAATAGAAATTTATCAAAAGGAATTTGAAAAACAAAAGGTAATATATAATGAAAAATATGCAAAAAATCTTATTTTTTTAAGGAAAAATAATAAATTAGTTATTAATGAATTTTTAAATTCATGTTTAACAAAATATAAAGGATGTGTTTATAAAGATTTATTAGATATAGAATCATCAAGTGATTTAATCTTACCTGATTATATTATTGATAATTTACCTATTTATTTAAAAAAAGAATTTGTAGTAAAAACAGTTTATATGTTTTTAGAACAAGGTTTAGTTTTAGTTTTAGGTGTATTAGAAGAAAACCAAGATGTTAATAAGTTTATTTATGATAATTTATCTTATATAAAAAGATATTTTCAGCAAATAGATTATCTTAAAAATATAAATGAACGAGATATTTTGTTAAAAGATATAAATATAGAAGATTTAATTTTAACAATTGATTTAGATACATTAAATATGAATGGAGGGTAATATGCAAGAAAAGTTAATTAAATTATTAAAAGTTAAAATAGATGCTATTAATAAAAATATAGAAAATTTGAATTATTTAAATAAGGAACTTGATTCAAATAAAAACGATTTAGATTATCTTGATAATATTTTAGAGTTATTAAATACCGAAAGTGTTTTAGATTTAGATAAAATAGATCAAGATGATTTTAATAAAACAATGGAAATGCTTGATAGTAGTATAAGGGATATTTTTAATGATAAAACTTGTAATTATCAAGGAATTATGTATATTATTCGTGGCATTCGAGATGGTATTAGCTTAGAATTAACTTCTGAACAAGTGAAAGCTATTAATAGTTATATAGAAGCTATTAAAGAAAAAATTGATAATTTAGAAGTTACTATTCAAAAGTTAGAAGATACTAAAGAAAAGTTACCAGAAACTAATTTAGCAACTCTTGAAGATGATTTAATTAAATTTAAAGAGATAATTACAAATTTAGAAAATAATAATTATTTAACTCAAATTGAAGATATAGTGGAGGTTCTTGATTTTACAAATATTTCTAGTTTAGAAAAAATTGATATTTTTAGCTATATTTTAAAATATAATCGTGATGTTTATAAAAATTTAAATATAGATACAAAAGAAGAAGTAGTTGAAGAAACACCGAATTTACAAGAAGTTAAAATTGATAATTTAGAAGATGAAAAAATTGATTTCTTTGCTGATAAAGATTATGATTTACCGAGTTTAAATCTAGGTCATATAGAAAATTATTCAGAACCAGCATCAGAATTAAAAACTAACTTAAATAATACAGTTGATTTAGATGATATTATTCAAAAAATTGATTTAAAATTGAAGGAATTAGATGAAGAAGAGAAATTAGAAAATGAAAAAAAATCTTTAAAAGTAGAAGATGAAAGTTCAGAATCTGTTGATTTACAACCTGAAACTTTAAAATCTTTGGAAGAAAAACCAGTTGATGTAAAACTAGATACAGCTATTAATGGAATTGATTTTGAGAAATTTAAATTACCTCCTCAAGAAGAAAATTTAAAAGAAAGTATAGAAGAAGAAAATTTATTAGATGAACTTACTCCAGAAGCACAAGAGATAGCTTCTCCTACTTTTAAAATAAATGAAGAAATAAAAAACAAACAATTTGAAAATAATCCTAATGGTTTTCAAACTTTTACTAATTTTTCTGATTTGAATATAGAACCAGCTTTAGAAAACTCTAAAGAAGCAATAGAGTCTGAAGAAGAAAATAGTTATTTAAAAGAAAATAATTTGGATCAAATTGAATTGCCATCTTTTAATAAAAATAATATTATTGAAGATAATTTAAATAATAAGAAAGAAGAATTAGCTACATCAAATCCTGAACCATCTATTGATGAATTAAATAAAATACCTGATTTATTAAATAAATATGAAATAAATCTTGATATTCAATCAAAAATAATTGAAAATCCTTATTTAAAGAATGATAATTTGGAAGAAAAGTTTAAATTATTAGATGAAAATAAGATTTTGTCTATTTTAAAAGAAAAAGGTGATTTACTTTATCAAACTCTTTTAAATGCCAAAGAAAATCTTGAAAATGTTATCTCAATAATAAAAAATGAATTAGTTATAAAAGAAGATGATTATTCTAAAATACTAACTATAATTATTGATACGATGCCTTTAATATTCACAAATTCTAGTATTTCGGAAGTATTTATAAAAAATATTGCTTTTTATAATGAAAATAACATCAATTTAATTAATTTATTTGATAATTATCGTGAATTATTAATAATTGATACTAATTCTTTAAAACAAAATCTAGAGATTGTTAAAACATATGGATTAACGTTAAATAATGATAATGTTAAATATCTATTGTGTAATAAAAATCTTTTAACAAATTTAGATTATTATCTTGAAGCTATAGGACATGAAAAAGGTTTTTTAGGTACTCATCAAGATTTTGATGGTCTTTCATATATTAAAGAATATCCTTATAAGTTAAATATGATTAGTAGTGATGTATTAATGAAACTTCGTTATGCAACCGAAAATAATTTAAAAATTTATGGAAGTAAACAAGGTGTTTTAGCTGGGGAAGTTACTAATCCAAAAGTTGATATTTTAACTTTAACTCCAGAATATAAAAATTTATATTTTAAGAATGAATATGAATTTATAGATCGAAGTGACATTGTGCAAATTGAAGAAGAACTTGCTAAAAATACAAGTTTAGATATTAGTATTGATGAAAATATTACAAAACTTGATACAAATTATAAAATAAGTGATGTAAGATATAAAATAAATGATTTATATTTTTCAAGAATTAAAGTAATTCGTCTTTATAATTATTTAAAATTAAAAAATTTAAAACCTTTACATGCTTTAATAATTGCTTTAACCTATAATAGTGTTCTTAAAAAAGATGAATATATTAAAGTAAAAGATTTAATTACTAATTTAGTTGAAGGAGGTAATTAAAATGGATTTTTTAAAGGGATTAGGATTTACGGATAAAGATATTCAAGATATTATTCAGATAAATTATGACTATATAAAAGATAGTTTGGTTGCTAATCAAGATAATATTTTAGAAATTATTAATTATTTATTAGAAATAGGTATCGAAAAAAATACTATTAAAGAGATATTTATGTATCAAGTAGGACTTTTTTTTAAAACTAAAGAAGAAATTCAAACTTCCTTTGATGAATATGAACTAGATTCAATTATTAAATCTTTAAATTATGATGTAAATAATATTGAATTAATTGATTTTATTTAATAATCGTAGGATTAAAAAAAATGAATTTAGATAAATAATTAAAAATGTGAATAAAAACAATTAAAAAGCTTGCTAAAAGCATAAAAATATTATAAAATAACGAGATAAGAAAGGAGTAACTATATTTTAATTTCAAGTAGTTACTTCTTTTTACTTTATTTAGGGGTGAAAATGGGACATTATTTCATAAATGATGATAATTTAAAAAGTGAAATTAAGGAATTTAAAATTAATTTTTTTAATACTTTATTTAATTTTAAAACTGATAATGGGGTTTTTAGTAAAGGGGAACTTGATTATGGAACTTATCTTTTGTTAAAAAATGTTTTAACTAAGGATATTTTTGGTAAAGTTTTAGATCTTGGATGTGGTTATGGATCCATTGGGATAATTGTAGCTAAGTTAAAAAATTGTTTGGTAACAATGAGTGATATTAATAATCGAGCTTTACATTTAACAAATTTAAATATCAAGGATAATAAATTAGAAAATGTAGAAGTTTTAAATAGTGACGGTTTTAGTAATATTTCTAAAAAATTTAATTTTATTATAACTAATCCACCTATTCGAGTTGGAAAAGAAAAGTTATATAGTTTGTTAAAAGAAGCCAAGTTACATTTGGAAACTAATGGTTTAATTTATTTAGTTATTAGAAAAGAACAAGGGGCTAAATCTTTTATTAGAGATATGAGTTTAATTTATCAAGTTGAGGTTATTGACAAAAGTAAAGGTTTTTACATAATTTCTTTAAAATGTTGTTGACTATTGAAGAAAATTATGATATTAATATAAATTGGCGGCGTATTAGGTAATATAATATGTTAAAAAAATAGTGTATAGGGGTGAAATTAATGGCTTATAAGCTTATTAACTGTGGCGATTATCGTCAAAGAAGAACATTTTCAAGAATTAAGAACACTTATGAATTAAAAGATTTGTTAGAAATTCAAAAAAAAAGTTATGGGTGGTTTATTGATACTGGTATTAAAGAAGTATTTGAAGATTTATTTCCAGTTGAAAACTTTTCAGGTACTTTATCTTTAGAATTTGGTGATTATCATTTTGATGAACCTAGATATTCTATTAAAGAAAGTAAGGATCGTGAAACAACCTATTCTGCACCTTTAAAGGTTGATGTTAGGTTATTTAATCATGAAACTGGGGAAGTAAAAGAACAAGAAATATTTTTAAGTGATATGCCTATTATGACAGACAGTGGAACGTTTATTATTAATGGTGCTGAGCGTGTTATTGTTAGCCAATTAGTAAGAAGCCCTAGTGTTTATTTTAATCGTGAAATTGATAAAAATGGGCGTAGTGTTATAACATCACAAATTATTCCAACACGTGGTACTTGGTTGGAATTCGAAACTGATGCTAGAGATGTTGTTTATGTTCGAATTGATCGTACTAGAAAAGTACCTCTGACTACACTTTTAAGAGCATTTGGTTTATCAAGTGATGAAGATATTTATAAATTATTTGGAAAAGATGAGTATTTAGAAAATACAATTAGTAAAGACTCAACTAGAAATACTGATGAAGCTTTAATTGAAATTTATGAAAAATTAAGACCAGGAGAACCTGCTACTCTTGATAGTTCTAAAAATCAATTAATTACTAGATTTTTTGATGAATTTAGATATGATTTGGCTAGGGTTGGACGTTATAAATTTAATCGTAAATTAAATATTTGTGATCGTTTATTAAATCAAACTTTAGCTGAAGATATTGTTGTTGATGGCGTAGTTAAGTATCCTAAAGATACTGTTATTAATAAAGAGATTTTAGAAGAGTTAAAAGTTATCTTCAATAATGGTTATAACCTTGTTGAAGTTAAAATTAATAATGATTTAGATAGTAATGATAAAGTTCAAATTATTAAAATCTATAATCCTGAAAATAAAAAAGAAAAATTAATTGTTATTGGAAATGATTATAATATTGATGTTAAACGTTTAACTATTTCAGATTTTTATGCTTCAGTTTCTTATTATTTAAATTTATTACATGGTGTTGGTAATTTTGATGAAATTGATCATTTAGGAAATCGTCGTATTCGTCAAGTTGGAGAACTTTTACAAAATCAATTCCGTATTGGAGTTGCTCGTATGGAAAGAGTTATTCGTGAACGTATGACAACTCAAGAAATGGATGAAGTAACACCAAAAACTTTAATTAATATTAGACCAGTTACAGCTGCTATGAAAGAGTTTTTTGGTAGTAGTCAATTATCTCAGTTTATGGATCAAACTAATCCCCTTGCAGAACTTACTAATAAAAGACGTTTATCGGCTTTAGGACCAGGTGGATTATCAAGAGATCGTGCTGGGGTTGAAGTACGTGATGTTAATGCAAGCCATTATGGAAGAATTTGCCCAATTGAATCTCCAGAGGGACAAAATATAGGACTTATTACCTCTCTTGCAAGTTATGCTAAAGTTGATGAATATGGATTTATTATGACACCTTATCGAAAAGTTGAAAATCGTATTTTAACTGATGAAGTTAAATATTTAACAGCTGATGAAGAAGCTGAGTTCATTATTTCGCAAGCAACTATTGAAACTGATGATAATAATCGAATTATTCCGGATCAAGTAACAGCTCGCTATAAAGGAGAAAATATTTTAGCTAAATCTGATAATGTTGATTATGTTGATGTTTCTCCACAACAAGTAGTAGCAGTTACAACTAGTTGTATTCCTTTCTTGGAACATGATGATGCTACTCGTGCTTTAATGGGTGCTAATATGCAACGTCAATCAGTACCACTTTTAAGATCAGAAGCTCCATTTATTGGAACTGGTGTTGAATATATTGCTGCTAAAGATTCAGGAGCAGTTATTGTTAGTAAAGCTGATGGCGTTGTTGATTATGTTGATGCTAAAAAGATAGTTATTAAAAATGCTTTAGGACAAGATGTTTATTATTTAGCTAACTTTGAGCTTTCTAATGCTGGTACATGTCAACACCATAGACCAATTGTAAGATATGGTGATACTGTTAAACGTGGTCAAGTTATAGCTGATGGTCAAAGTACTGATAAAGGCGAACTTGCTTTAGGTAAAAATGTTGTTGTTGCTTTTATGACTTTTAATGGTTATAACTATGAAGATGCTGTTATTTTAAATGAAAATTTAGTTAAAGACGATGTTTATACTTCTTTACATATGGAAGATTATCAAATGCAATGTCGTGATACAAAATTAGGACCAGAAGAAATCACTAGAGATATTCCAAATGTTAGTGAAGAAGCTCGAAAAAATCTTGATGAAAATGGTATTGTTATGATTGGTACTGAGGTTAAAGAAGGTGATATCTTAGTTGGAAAAGTTACTCCAAAAGGTATGGCTGAACTTACTTCAGAAGAAAAATTATTACATGCAATTTTTGGTGAAAAAACTCGTGAAGTTCGTGATACCTCACTTCGTGTACCACATGGAGGAGACGGAATAGTTCATGATGTTAAAATTTATTCAAGAAAAGAAAATGATGAATTACCAGCGGGAGTTTCAAAAGTAATTAGGATATATATTATCCAGAAACGTAAAATTCAAGTTGGAGATAAAATGTCTGGACGTCATGGTAATAAAGGTGTAATTTCTTTAATCTTACCTCAAGAAGATATGCCATTTTTACCAGATGGAACGCCAGTTGATATCATGTTAAATCCACTTGGTGTACCTTCCCGTATGAATATTGGCCAAATTTTGGAACTTCACTTAGGTTATGCGGCTAAAAAATTGGGTGTTCATGTTGCAACTCCAGTTTTTGATGGAGCAAAGAGTGAAGATATTAAGGAAATGATGATTGAAGCTGGTATGGACGAAGATGGTAAAACAATACTTTATAATGGACGTACTGGAGAACCATTTGAAAATCGTGTTTCAGTTGGAGTTATGTATATGATTAAATTACATCACATGGTTGATGATAAATTACATGCAAGATCAACTGGACCTTACAGTTTAGTAACTCAACAACCACTTGGTGGAAAAGCTCAATTTGGTGGTCAAAGATTTGGAGAGATGGAAGTTTGGGCATTATATGCTTATGGAGCTGCTCATACTTTACAAGAAATTTTAACAGTTAAATCTGATGATGTGTTAGGACGTGTTAAAGTTTATGAAGCAATTGTTAAAGGTCAGGATATAAATCAAGCTGGAGTACCTGAATCATTTAGAGTATTGATGAAAGAATTCCAAGCTCTTGGATTAGATATAAAAATTATTAATGATGAAAACGAAGTTTTAGATTTAAAACAAATCGAAGAAGAAGAATATAAAGATGATATTAAATTAGATATTGATGAAATTGAATTACCAAAAGAGACACTAGAAGATGAAAGTGATTTTAATGATAGTGATGAAGAATTTGAAGAAGAAGATGAAGATGATGAATTCAATGAAGACGAACTTGAAGATTTAGAAGATGATTTTGATGAAGGAGGGGAATTTTAATGATCGAAGTTAATAAGTTTGAAGCCTTAAAAATAGGTATTGCATCCCCTGAAATGATTCGTTCTTGGAGTTATGGTGAAGTAAAAAAACCTGAAACAATTAATTATCGTACTTTAAGACCTGAAAGAGATGGGTTATTCTGTGAAAAAATCTTTGGACCTACTAAAGATTTTGAATGTGCATGTGGTAAATATAAACGTGTAAGATATAAAAATATCATTTGTGATCGTTGTGGTGTTGAGGTTACAAGAAGTAAGGTAAGACGTGAACGTATGGGTCATATTGAACTTGCTTCTCCTGTCAGTCATATTTGGTACTTTAAAGGTGTACCTAGCCGTATGGGACTTATTCTTGATATGTCACCACGTGACTTGGAAGAGGTTTTATATTTTGTTAGTTATGTTGTTATTGATAAAGGAGTAACTCCGCTTGAAAATAAACAAACTTTATCTGAGAAAGAATATCGTGCTTACTATGAAAAATATGGTAATGGTTTTAAAGTAGGTATGGGTGCGGAAGCTATCAAAGAACTTTTAAAACAAGTTGATCTTGAAAAAGAGATTAATGAAATTAAAAAAGAGCTTGAAACCGCTCAAGGACAAAAGAAAGTTCGTTTATTAAAACGTGTTGATGTGTTAGATGCTTTCTATAAATCTGAAAACCGTCCTGAGTGGATGATTATGGATTGTATCCCAGTTATCCCGCCTGAACTTCGTCCAATGATCCAACTTGATGGTGGACGTTTTGCTACTAGTGATTTAAATGACTTGTATCGTCGCGTTATTAATCGTAATAATCGCTTAAAGAAATTAATTGATTTAAATGCTCCACAAATTATTATTCAAAATGAAAAACGTATGTTACAAGAAGCTGTTGACTCCCTATTTGATAATGGACGTCGAGGCAGAAGTGTAACAGGAGCTGGAAATCGTCCTTTAAAATCTCTTTCAAGTATGTTAAAAGGAAAACAAGGTCGTTTCCGACAAAATTTACTTGGTAAACGTGTTGATTATTCCGGTCGTTCTGTTATTGTTGTTGGACCAGATTTAAAAATGTATCAATGTGGTATTCCTAAAGATATGGCTCTCGAATTATTTAAACCTCATGTTATTAATGGTTTAGTAAAACGTAATTTAGCTTCTAATATTAAATCAGCTAAACGCTTAATTGAAAACAAAGATCCAGTTGTTTGGGATATTGTTGAAGATGTTATAAAAGAACATCCAGTTATGTTAAACCGTGCTCCAACCCTTCATAGACTTGGTATTCAAGCTTTTGAACCTAAGCTAATTGGTGGAAAAGCCATTCGTCTACATCCACTTGTTTGTACGGCTTTTAATGCTGACTTTGATGGGGATCAAATGGCTGTTCATGTACCATTATCTGAAGAAGCAATTGCTGAGTGTCGTTTATTAATGTTAGGTGCTAATAATATTTTACATCCAAAAGATGGTAGTCCAATTGTTACTCCATCTCAAGATATGGTTCTTGGTAATTATTATTTAACAATGGAAAAAGCTGGACTTGAAGGAGAAGGAAGGGTTTTTAAAAACTCAAATGAAGCTATCATGGCTTATGAAAGACGCGAAATTACTCTTCATACAAGAATTGCTTTGCCAGTTAATTCCTTTAAATATAAATTGTTTACTGAAAGTCAAAAAGATAAATATTTAGTGACTACGCCAGGAAAATTAATTTTTAATGAAATTTTACCAGATTCATTTGCTTATTTAAATGAACCAACTGATGAAAATATTCAAAAAATTACTCCTAATAAATATTTTATTAAACGTGGAACTAATATTAAAGAAGCAATCCAAAATATGCCACTTGTTAAACCTTTTGCTAAAGGAACACTTGAAAGCATTATCGCCCAAACTTTTAAACGTTACAAAACAACCGAAACTAGTATGATGCTAGATAGATTAAAAGATTTAGGATTTAAATATTCAACTATTGCTGGTATTACTGTTTCGGCAGCTGACGTAACAACTAGTAAAAACAAGGATAAAATTATTGAAGATGCCAATAAGTTAGTTAATACAATTAATAAACAATATACTCGTGGTTTAATTACTAACGAAGAAAGATTTAATAAAGTAATCGAAACTTGGAATAATGCTAAAAATGAAGTTCAAAAAGAACTAGAAACTTATGCTAAAACTGATCTTGATAATCCAATTTTTATGATGATGAATTCAAAAGCTCGTGGTAATATTTCAAACTTTACTCAACTTGCTGGTATGCGTGGATTGATGGCTAAACCAAATGGTGAACCAGTAGAAATTCCTGTATTATCATCATTTAGAGAAGGCTTATCAGTATCTGAATTTTTCTTATCAACACATGGAGCTCGTAAAGGTTCAGCTGATACAGCTTTAAAAACAGCTGATTCTGGTTATTTAACAAGACGTTTAGTTGATGTAAGTCAAGATATTATTGTTAAAGAAGAAGATTGTGGAACTGATCAAGGTGTTGTTGTTCGTGCTTTCTTAAATGATAAAAATGGTTCGGTAATTGAAAAATTATACGATCGTATTGTTGGTCGTTATGCTAATAAACAAGTTGTTCATCCTGAAACTGGAGATATCTTAGTAGAACGTAATGAATTGATTACGGATGTTATTGCTGAAAAAATTATTAATGCTGGTATTACAGAAGTTGAAATTCGATCAGTACTTACATGTAATACTCATAATGGTGTTTGTTGTAAATGTTATGGTCGTAATCTTGCAACTGGTAATATTGTTGAAATTGGAGAAGCTATTGGTGTTATGGCTGCTCAATCAATTGGGGAACCAGGAACTCAGCTTACTATGAGAACTTTCCATACTGGTGGTGTTGCTGGAGGAGAAGATATCACTCAAGGTCTTCCACGTGTTCAAGAATTATTTGAAGCTCGTAATCCAAAAGGAAAAGCAACAATTGCTGAAATTAGTGGTAAAGTATCTAAAATTGTTGAAGATCACGGAAAATATAAAATTAGTGTTAAAAATGATCTTGAAACAAAAGAACATGTTACTAACTATGGAGCTAAACTTCGGGTTGAAAAAGGTGATATAGTTAATCCTGGTGATAAATTAACAGAAGGAGCTATTAGTCCAAAAGAATTATTAGTTGTAACCGATCCTTTGACTACTCAAGAGTATATCTTAAAAGAAGTTCAAAATGCTTATCGTAGTCAGGGTGTTGAAATTAGCGATAAACACGTTGAAATTATTGCTAGACGTATGATTTCTAAAATTCGTATTGTTGATAGTGGTGATACTTTGTTATTACCAGGTTCTCTTGTTAACTTTTTTGAATTTACTGATGGTAACAAGAAAACAATTCTTGAAGGTAAAAAACCAGCTACTGGTGTACCAGTTCTATTTGGTATAACAAAAGCATCTTTAGGAACTGATTCCTTCTTATCTGCTGCTTCTTTCCAAGAGACAACAAGGATTTTAACTGATGCTGCTATTCGTGGAAAAGTTGATTATTTACAAGGATTAAAAGAAAATGTTATTATTGGTAAATTAATCCCAGCTGGAACAGGTATTAAAGCTTATCAAAATGTTGATTTTGATTTAGAATCTGCTTTTACAGATAATGACTCTTTAGGAGCTTTAGAAGATCAATTTGATAATGAAGAAGAAAATTAGAAGTAGTTTTCTTTTTTTTTATTTTTTATAAGTATTTATTAAAAATTTAACTAAGATTGTTTTACAAAAAAATTAAATAATATATATTAATTTTAAAGATAGTAAAAATTTATAAATAAAATTTAGTTACTTTAATTTTTTTATTAAAAGTTAACTAATATGAAAATTTGATGAAATATTTGACAATTACTTGTCATTTTTTCTTAAAAAGTATATAATATGACTATAAATGGAGGTATTTATGAAATTATATAATACTTTAACAAAAAAGATTGAAAACTTTATTCCTAAAGATAAATCTAATGTTAAAATGTATACTTGTGGACCTACGGTTTATCATTTTGCTCATATTGGTAATCTTCGTTCTTATATCGAAGAAGATATTTTAGAAAAAACTTTAAATTACTTAGGATATCATGTTAATAGAGTTATGAATATTACTGATGTTGGCCATTTAACAAGTGATGCTGATACTGGTGAAGATAAAATGTTAAAAGGAGCTAAAAGAGAAAATAAATCAGTTTTAGAAATTGCTAAGTTTTATACTGATGCTTTCTTTAAAGATTGTAATCTTTTAAATATAAAAAAACCAGATACAGTTGTTCCAGCTACATCTTTAATAGATAAATATATTGAAATTATTTCAAAATTA
Organism: uncultured Bacilli bacterium; assembly: GCA_944350485.1. Lineage (GTDB taxonomy): Bacteria > Bacillota_I > Bacilli_A > RF39 > UBA660 > RUG591. Next base: position 11,375 of record CALVPE010000056.1, on the reverse strand, counting down.
ATTGAAACCGGTTATGCTTATTTAAGTAATGGAAATGTTTACTTTGATACTTCTAAATTAAAAGATTATTATGTTTTAACTAATCATAAGGCTGATGATTTATTGATTGGAGTTCGTGATGATGTTACAGAAGACTTGAATAAGAAAAATAAAAATGATTTTGTTCTTTGGTTTACAAAATCAAAATTTCAAGATCAAGAATTAAAATGGGAATCCCCTTGGGGTTTAGGTTATCCAGGTTGGCATATTGAATGTTCTGGTATTTCTATTAACTATTTAGGTGATTATTTGGATATTCATTGTGGAGGAGTTGATAATATTTTTCCACATCATACAAATGAAATTGCCCAAAGTGAGGCTTATTTAGGACATTCTTGGTGTCATTATTGGTTTCATGTTGAACATTTAAATGATAAAGCTGGTAAAATGAGTAAAAGTAAAGGAGATTTTTTAACCATATCTTTGCTTCAAGAAAAAGGTTATAATCCTTTAAGTTATCGCTATATGGTTCTTGGTAGTCATTATCAAAAGAATTTGGAATTTTCATATGAAGCTTTAGATCAAGCTGAAAATGATTATTTAAAATTAAAAAATCGTATTAACTCTTTAAATAATGAAAAAGATTTTTTAGATGAAAAAGCTTTTAATGAGTATAATAACAATTTTAAAGAAGCACTTGGTAATAATTTAAATACATCTTTAGCGTTAACAACATTATATGATGTTTTAAAAAGTAATACTAATGATCATACAAAGCTAGCTTTAATTAAAGAATTTGATAAAGTTTTATCTTTAAATTTATTACACGAAGAAAAAGAAGAAATACCAAAAGAAATCTTAGAATTAGTAGAACTTCGAAATAAATATAAAAAAGAGAAAAATTATCAAGAAGCTGATTATGTTCGAGAAAAAATAATGCAACTAGGTTTTAGAATTTTAGATACAAGAGATGGTAGTAAAATAGAAAAAATATAGTTAATATAGATAATAGGAGATGAATTTATGTATTATTATTATGATCCAACATATGTTTTAGTTTTAATTGGTTTTTTAATAACTTTAATTGCTCAGATTTTTGTTAAAGCTTCATATAGCAAATATAAAAAAATTGAAACTAAATCTGGTTTACAAGGTTTTGAAGTAGCAAGAAAAATTCTTGATCGTAATGGTTTAAATAAAGTTGATATAGTTGAAACAAGAGGAGAATTAACAGATCACTATGATCCAACTAGAAAAGTTGTTCGTCTTTCTTCAGATATTTATCATGGAACAAGTATTGCTAGTAGTAGTGTAGCTGCACATGAATGTGGTCATGCTGTTCAAGATAAAGAAGGATATTTCTTTTTAAAATTACGAGCAGCTATTGTACCAGTTGTTAATATTTCTTCAAAATTAGGTTATGTTGCAATTTTAATAGGTTTATTATTTGGACTTATGAATTTAGCATGGATCGGTATTTTCTTAGAACTTGCGATTTTATTCTTTCAATTAATAACTTTACCAGTTGAATTTAATGCTTCAAAAAGAGCAGCTATCTTTCTAAAAGAGGAAGCTTTAATCGAAAAAAAAGAGCAACAAGGTAGTAAAAAAATGTTAAATGCTGCAGCTATGACCTATGTTGCTAGCGTTCTTGCAACTTTACTTGAAATATTTAGATTAGTTTTAATTGTTGCAAATAGAGATGATCGATGAAAACAATTGAAATCAACTCTTTAACTTTAGCATATTTAGGTGATAGTATCTATGAAAGTTATATAAGAGAATATCTAATCAAAACTGGTTTAAGCCATGTCAAAGATTTACAAGAAAAGTCTTTAGAATATGTAAGTGCTAAAAGTCAAGCTAAAATTTTAAAAGATTTACTTGATAAAAATAGTTTTACTTTTGAAGAATTAGAAATAATAAAAAGAGCTAGAAACACTAAAAGTAAAAGTCACCCTAAAAGTTGTGACATTATAACTTATCGAAACGCTACCAGTTTAGAAACTTTATTTGGTTATTTAAAATTAGAAAATAAAATAGAAAGGATTGAAGAAATAATTAAACAAATTTTAATTTAATTATTTCTTATTTTAATTATGTTAGTAAGCGGTCGTAATAATTGTAAAGAAATTTTAAAAAAATTTTCTGATAAAAAATTGATTAAAAAGGTATTTTGTTCTAAAAATTTTAATGAAAAAGATCTTTTGTCCTTAATAGAAAAACAAAAATTGAAAGTATTTTATAAGGAAAAGTTTGAATTGGATAAACTTGCAAAAAATAATCATCAAGGTATAATAATGGAAGTAGAGGATTTTAACTATTCTTCACTTGATGAATTATTAAGAAATGAAAACTCTAAATTAGTTATCCTTGATCATTTAGAAGATCCGCATAATCTAGGAGCAATTATTAGAACAGTTGAAGCAGCTGGAATTGATGGAATTATTTTACCTAAAAATCGTAGTGTTGAAGTTAATGAAACTGTTATGAAAACTAGTGTTGGAGCTTTATATAATGTTAAGATAGCTCAGGTTACAAATTTAAATCAAACAATTTTAAAATTAAAAGATTTAGGATTTTGGATTATAGGAACCGATATGGAGGGAGACAATTATCAAACTATTAAATATCCTTCTAAAAGTGCTTTAGTTATAGGAAGTGAAGGTTTTGGTATGAGTCGTTTAGTAAAACAATCATGTGATTATATAGTTAGTATCCCCATGAATGGAAAAATAAATAGTTTAAATGCCTCTGTTGCAGCAGGTATTATGATATATGAATTAATTAGAAAGTAGGTAAAATGTATAGAGATGTTGATGATTTTGAAATTTTATATATGATTGAAGATAATGCTGATTGCAGTGAAATTTTATTTGAAAAATATAAACCTCTTATAATTACAATATGTAAAAAATTTTTAAAAGCAGCTAAGCAAATAGGATATGAATTAGAAGATTTAATTCAAGTTGCTAATATAGGTTTATTAGATGCTATTAGGAACTTTGATATGAATTTTGATGTTAAATTTTATACTTATGCTACCCGATGTATTAATAATAGATTAAATACTGAAATTAGAAATCAAGTAACTGATAAGAAGCTAAGTTTAAATACAGCTATTTCATATGATACTACTTATAAAGATACAAATTACACTTTTTTGGAACTTTTAGAAGATCAATATGCTGATAATCCTTATGAACTTCTTGATAATGAAGAAGAATATTTAAAATATCGAACTTTTTTAAGTCGTTTACCATTTGAAGTAGCAGGTGTTTGTGATTTAAAAATAAGTGGTTTTACACCTAAAGAAATTTTAAATTTTTTAAATATTAATTATAAAACCTATCAATCTTATATTAAAAAGATAAGATATGCTTTTAAAAAAAATTATTAAATTGTCTAAAAGAGTTAAAAAGATTTATTTTTTAAATTAAATATGATATAATTTTAAGAGATGGTGATTAATTATGAAAAAGAAAGAAATTAAAAAAAAATTAGAACAAGAAAAGAAAAGAATGCGTGAATTTGAAACTAGTAGTTTAAGTAGTAATGTTCGAAACGGTTTAATTATTTCTGTTTGTGTTATTGCTTTTGTTTTCTTAATGTTTACTTTTACAAAAATAAAAACTGGTGAATGGAATTTTTTTACCAAAGAAAATTTTATAACTTATGCGGCTGAAATTCAAACTGAAAAGATAACCTGTGGTTCCATATTAAATAGAAAAGATGAAGAATATTTTGTTTTAGCCTATGATATGAAAGCCGACAATGCTAGTTTATATACTAGTTTAACTGAAGCTTACAATAACGCAACTAAAAAAATAAGTCTTTATAAAGTTGATTTAGGAAATAGTCGTAATCAAATTTGTCAAGGTGATACTTTAAGTATAACTAATGATGTTAAAAATTTAAAATTAACTAATCCTACTTTACTAAAAGTTAAAAATGGAAAGATAGTTGCAACTATCAATAACTATGATGAAATAAAAATAGAATTACATAAATATGTAGATTAATGTAAATTACTCTACTTTTTTTTTACTTTTTCTATTATAATTAAATTAGGTGATCATATGGCTAGTCTATTAACTATTAATAATTTAAATTATCAAGTTGATAATCAAATTTTTTTTAAAAATTTTTCTTTAAAAATCGAAACAAAAGATTATGTTAGTATAATCGCTCCTAATGGGAGTGGAAAAACTTTACTTATCAAATTAATTTCAGCAATCATTCCTACAGAAGATATTTTTAAACTAGATGGAATATCTTTAAACAAGAAAAATATTTTAAAATATTTACCAAATCTTGGTCTTGCTTCTAATGATATCCATGGATTTCTTTATAAAAAAGTTAAAGATGAATTAGCTTATCCATTACAAAATCTCGGATTTAGTGAGCATAAAATCAATAAGATGATTGCTAAAATAAGTAATAATTTTCAAATAACTGATATTTTAGATACAAATATTAATAAATTAGATAATTCTAAAAAAGCTATGCTACAAATTATCATTTCTTTAATTCATGAGCCAAAATTATTGGTTTTAGATGATGCTTTTAACAATATGAATATTTATGATCAAGAATTTATGTTAAAAAAATTAAAAGAATTAAATAATCAAGGTTTAACAATTTTAAATATCACTAGTAAATTAGATACTATTTATGATAGCAATCAAATAATGGTTTTAAATAATTTTCAAATTGAAAAATCTGGAACTTTATTAGAAATAATTGAAGATGATAACTATTTAAGAAAAATAGGTTTAGAAATACCATTTATTATAGATTTATCTTTAAAGTTAAAATTCTATGAATTATTAGATAAAATATATTTTAATTTAGAAGAATTAGAGGAGAGTTTATGGAAATAAAATTTTTAAATATTTCATGTAAGTTAAATAATATAAAAATAAAAAATTTTAATTTAAAAATTCAAAATAATCGAATAACTGGCCTTTACAATGATAATTTAAATTTAATAATCTCCTTATTAACCAAAAAAATTAATTATTCAGGAGATATACTAATTAATAATCGACCTTTAATTTATTATCAAGATAATTTGATGTCTTATGCTAATTTAAATAATAATCTTTTTTTTACTAAAAAAGTTAAAGATGAGTTTTACTTAATGCAAAGAAAAGTTTCTAATTTGACTGAAGAAGAATATCATTCCAAAATAATTTCAGTTTTAAACTTAGTAGGTTTAGATGAATATTATTTAGAAAGAGAAAATTATACCTTGGCTAATTCTGAAAAAAAATTAATTAAAATAGCATTGAATTTAATAATTAATCCTGATATTTTAATATTAAATGAACCTTTTAAAGATTTAGATAAAAAACATATAACCTATTTAAAAAAAATTATTTTTGATTTAAAAAAAGAATATTTAAAAACAATTATTATCATAACTAAGGATATAAATATTTTATATGAATTAACTGATGATTTAATAATATTAAGTGAAAATAAGGTTGTAATAGCTGATAAAACAACCGTGGTCTTTAAAAATTTAGCTTTTTTAGAAGAAAACGGTATTAGTTATCCTAATTTAATAAAGTTCAATCAAATTGCTAAAAATTATAATCAAACTTTAAAAAATACAAAAGATATTAAAGATTTAATAAAGGAAGTGTATAAAAATGTTCAAGAAATTAAAAATCAAACATGATAAGCTTAAATTAAGTGATTTAAATAATACTTTACTTTTATTAACTATTATTTTTTTAATTATATCAAGTTATTTTCTTAATAATATCTGGTTAGCAATAATTATATATCTATTTATCTATGATTTATATATTCATTCTAAAAATAAAATAACTAGTTTTTTAACTTATATCTCTGGTATTTTATTAATAGCCTTTCTTTTTTTAAATTTAACTAATCTTAATATCTTACAATTTAATTTTAATAAATATTTATTTCTAACTTTAAAAATACTATTAGTTCTTGATTATATAATTATTATTTTAAAAGAAATTAAAAATAAAAAAATAAAATATTTAAAAGGAAAAAAGAAAAAATATACTTTTAAAGAATTAAGAAAAAGAAAAATAGATAGTTTAAAAAAAAGAAATAAAGTTTTGATTGATAATTATTTAGAAGAAGAAAATATTAATTTAAAAAGTAATTATGCTAAGTTAATTAATGATAATTTAGATTATCTAACTAAAAATGATTTAGAAAATTATATTCAAATTGAATATTTAAGATTTTATAAGAATAAAAATAATAATAAATCATTTGATAGATTTGGTGTTTTCTTTTTGTCAATTCATGTTATAATTTTGTTATTATGTTTATTAGTGAGGTAAGTGTATGCGTTTTTTAATAACTTTTTCTTATGATGGATCAAATTTTAATGGTTTTGAATATCAGCCAGATTATCGAACTATTCAAGGAGAAATGGAAAAAGCTTTAAGTTATATTAATAATAGGGAAACTAAAATTATTGCAAGTGGTAGAACTGATAAGGGGGTTCATGCAATTTTTCAAACAGGACATGTTGATATTTATGTTCAAATAACTGAAGATAAATTGAAAAGAGCTTTAAATAGCTTACTTCCAAATGATATTCATGTTATAAATACAAAAATTGTTAAAGATGATTTTCATGCTAGATATATGGTTCTTGAAAAGGAGTATAAATATAAATTAAATATGGGTGAATATAATCCTATTTTAAGAAATTATGTTTATCAGTTCAATAAGAAATTGAATATTTTAAAAATGGTTGAAGGGTCAAGATACTTAATAGGAACACATGATTTTAAAGCTTTTACTCCTAATAAAGATAAAAGAAATAGTTATACAAGAGAAATAAAAAGTATTGATATAGAAGAAGAAAATGATCTTTTAACTTTTACTTTTAGAGGAACGGGTTTTATTAAATATCAAATTAGAAATATGGTTGGTTTATTAATTCAAGTTGGTTTAGAAAAAAAAGAACCAATCGAAGTTTTAAAAATTTTAGAAAGTAAAAATAGAAGTAATGGTTTTAGAACTGCTCATCCTGAGGGTTTATATTTAACTGATGTAGTGTATTAAATTTGTATTTCAGTAGCTAAAGATATATTTTAATTGAAAGCTCATTTAAAATTATGATAATTCCATTAGGACATAAAATTTTATATAAATTGTAAAAAGAAGTTATCCACATTTAATTGTGGATAACTTTTTTTGATAATAAAATAATTAATTAGCGTGAACCTCCTCCGCCACCACCAAAGGAGCCACCGCCACCACCACCTGACGAAAAACCACCGCCACCAGAGCTATAACTTGAAGCAGCACTTCTTGCAGACGATGCACTAACAACAGCTGTATGACAAAAACTATTTAATAATATAATATCACCTATATCATAATTATAAGCTTGCATTTCTACTAAAACTTCAGGATATAATTTTTTAAATTGTTTAGCAACATAATTAGCTATTCCAAAAATTTGTGCATACATTAAATATTCTTTCCAAAGTTTAACTTCCATAGGTTGCTTAGTATCAATCATTGAAAAATCTTGTAAATATTTCTTTAAACCAGCTAATTTAATTGCTTCTTCTTTTAATTCATCATGTATTAAGTATTTACTTTTATCTTTAGTAACTAAGTTTAAACTAATATATAAATCTCGACCATATTCTTCTACTTGATCAAACCATTTAAATATCTTTTTATAATTCTTTTTAGAATATTTTTCAAATTCTTTTTCTTCTAAAATACCATCTTTACTAGCATCATACATCATATTAAATAATTTATTTTCAATTTCTAAATCACTTTGAAAATTATTTAAATCAAGACAAGTTTCTTCTTTAGTTCCAATTAATTTGTCTTTAGTAATTTTCTTAATAGTTATTTTATTTTCATTTAACCATTTAAGTAAAATTGTTCCAAAGAAATCCGTATTTTTTTTATTTAAATTATAAGCATTTGCTATAAAATAGGCTTTATAAATATCTTTATCACATGGAATATCACGAAAATGATTAACTTTGAAGATATCGATTTTTTTTCCCAATTTTCCAAATTTATATTTCTGTTTACTTTTAAAGACACCCAAAAATATAAAAAAGAAAATTGCAAATTGAGATAAAAAAGAAATAATTATTACTATAATATCCAAAAAAGTATTTTTATTATTATAATTATAATCAAAAGTTCCTTTTTCAGCCATTTTATAAACATCATTAAAAGTTTGATATTTATTATAAGTATTATCTTGATTTATATTGAAAGTTCCTTTAGGAAATTTAACTAGTAAAACTCCATAATCACCTTTTTTTAAAGAAGTATTTTCCTCATTTGACATAAATATTTTTCCAGAATCTACATAGGCATAACCTTTATATCCATAACCCCAAACATCTAAAGTATCTAAAAAACTTTCAAAACCACTTATTTGAATATTAAATCTTTTTGGTGGAAAATTTAAATCATTTATTAATCTAAGATAAAGAACATCAGCATCTTCAGTGCTAAAAACAGCATTAACAATATCATAACTAATTGTATAAGTTTTATTTCCATATTCACTTATACCCCAACAAAGTTCAGGTCCATTATTAGTGTAATTAATACCATATTTATATTTTTTATCATTAAAACTACCATTTATATCCCAATTATTAACTTTAGTGTATTCTCTTTTTTCATCACGAACTTTAAAATTTTGAATAATCATATTTCCTAAGTTGTATTCTTCTTTATAGATCTCTGTATCTTTGTTTGTCCTCATTTGCCAAATTTCTTCTAAATGTAAAGTTCCATTTTTATCAAGATTACCTTTAATATCAATAGAATTTAAAGAATTAGCTTTAGCTATCAAAGTACTAGAAATAAATAAGAAGAAAATAAAAATAAACAATTTTAATTTTTTCATATAAACTTAATCTCCTAAAAAAGACTTATAACATGTATAAGTATAAGTCTAAAATTTTACTTTAACATTTTCTTTTTCTGTTTCATTTGCTTCAAAAAATGGTTCTTCTTTAAATCCAAATATCTTAGCTATGATATTTGAAGGAAACATTTCAAGCTTATTTTGATAAAGTAAGACACTATCATTATAAAATTGTCTAGCATAAGAAATTTTATCTTCAGTTTCTGTTAATTCATCTTGTAATTTAGTAAAATTAGTATTAGCTTTTAAATCAGGATATGCTTCAGTTAAAGCAAATAATCTAGAAATTACATTTGTTAATTCACTATTAGCTTTCATTTCCTCTTCAGGAGTTTTAGCAGTTACAAAACTATTTCTAGCTTCAACAATTTTTTCTAAAGTTTCACTTTCATGTTTAGCATAACCTTTAACCGTTTCAATTAAGTTTGGTATTAAATCAAAACGTCTTTTTAATTGAACATCAATTTGGGACCATTGATCTTTAACTTTATTCCTTAATGAAACTAATTTATTATAGTTACTTACCACAAATATTAATAAAATAACTACAATTCCAACAATAATCCATATCATATTTATCCTCCTGATTCAATTATACAAAATAAATCAGCTTAATACAACATTTTTTAAATTTATTTTAATTTTAAGAACTTTAACTAATATTTATATTTTTTTAATTATATATTCTAATTTTAGATACTATATTTTAAATTTAGTTAATACTATTATTCTGAAATATAAAGTATTGAAAATAATTATTAAAAAATTTATAAGAAATATTCAAAAATTCTTGACTATATTAAGAGTTTAATTATATAATAAATTCAACTAAATCGTTGATGTGGAGAAGTATTATATTTAGTTACTTAAAGAGAGTTAATGTTTGGTGAAAATTAACAGGAATAATATAAGAATAACACCACGGAGTATATTTTTGAATTTAGTAGAAAATATCGGTTAGAAAACCGTTATCAAAAAGAGATATCAAACATTGATAAAAAGAGTGGTACCGTGAATAATTTGCCTCTTTAGATCAATGTTTTTTATTTATAAAGGAGGATATATGAAAATTGATGTAAGAGAAATTTATGAAGATTTAGAAAAATATTTAGATGAGGAAGTAATTTTACAAGGTTGGGTTAGAAATCATCGAAAACAAAAAGAATTTGGTTTTATTGATTTTTCAGATGGAACTTGTTTTAAAACTGTACAACTTGTTTACGATAATAAATTAAGCAATTTTGATGATATTTTAAAAATTAAGATAGGTTCTAGTTTAGAAGTTACAGGAACTGTTATCAAGTCTGAAGGTGCGGGACAAGACTTTGAAATTAAAGTTAAAGATATTATTTTAGTCAGTGATTGTCCTGATGAATATCCAATTCAACCAAAAAGACATACTAGAGAGTTTTTAAGAGAAAATGCTTATTTAAGACCAAGAACAAACTTATTTAATGCAATTTTTAGAGTAAGAAGTGTAGCTGCTCACGCAATTCATACTTATTTTCAAGAAAGAGGATATGTTTATTTTCATGCTCCTTTAATTACAGCAAGTGATTGTGAAGGAGCAGGACAAATGTTTCAAGTAACAACTCTTGATTTAGAACGAATTGCTAAATCTGGTCAAGTAGATTATTCAAAAGATTTTTTTAATAAACCGGCTTCCTTAACAGTATCTGGACAACTTGAAGCTGAGACATTTGCTATGGCTTATAAAAAAGTTTATACTTTTGGACCAACTTTTAGGGCTGAAAACTCTAATACTAAAACCCATGCTAGTGAATTTTGGATGATTGAACCAGAAATTGCTTTTTGTGATTTAAATGGGGATATGGATATAATGGAAGATATGCTTAAATTTATTGTTAAATATGTCCTTGAACATGCTAAAGATGAAATGGAATTTTTTGATAAATTTGTTGAAAAAGGTTTATTAGAAAAACTAAATAAATTGATTAATAGTCATTTTACAAGAATATCACATCATGATGTTATAAGTATTTTAAAAGAAGCTAAAGTTAAATGGGAATTTGAACCAGAATATGGAGAAGATATAGCTAAAGAGCATGAAAAATATATAACTGAATACTTTGATGGACCAGTTTTTATTACCGACTGGCCAAAGGATATTAAAGCTTTTTATATGAAGTTAAATCCTGATATGGAAACCGTTGCTGCTGTTGACTTGGAAGTACCAGGAGCTGGTGAATTAATGGGAGGTTCTCAAAGAGAAGAAAGTTATGATAAACTTGTTAAACGTATGCAAGAATTAAAGATGGAACAGGATAGTTTAGATTGGTATTTAAATTTAAGAAAATTTGGAGGTTGTCCACATTCAGGTTTTGGTATGGGCTTTGAAAGATTATTAATTTATTTAACTGGAGTTGAAAACATAAGAGATGTTATTCCTTATCCAAGAACACCAGGTAATTGTGAATATTAAAATAAAAAATTAATTAAAAAGATAGTATATTTT
>CALVPE010000055.1 GCA_944350485.1 uncultured Bacilli bacterium | reverse complement strand
CAGTTCTAACCCCTCCAACAACACCTAAATAGATATCTCCACCAGACCTTAGAGCAATATTCTTTATAATTTCATTTTTATCCATAAACACTCACTTTCTATTCATTAAAGAATATGTCTTTTTTTTAGTAGAACTAAAAAAGTAACATTAATTTTACTTAATATTACTTTTAACATTAACTAAAGCCTTATTAAATTCAAAAGCCAGAAGCATTGGATACATATCACGTTCAATTGAAGCTAATCGAAAATTTTCTTTATCACTTTTAGAATCAATATTAGCATAATCTAATTCATAATCAGGAAATCTTTTAGAAACATATTCTCTCAAAAATTCCCTAACACATCTTCCGTTTCCATCTCTAAAAGGGTGAATATCAATCAAATCAAGATAAAAACCACCTAAATGCCTAGCTAAATCAAATTGACTATAAATTTTAACATCAGTTTTAATATACTTATTCAAAACACTTAATAAAGATTCTTGAATTTTTTGATAATCACAAAAAGCACTACTTTCTCTATACATCGTAACATCTCGAAGATGACCAGCAAATTCATACAAATCTTCAAATAAATACTTATGTAAATTACAAAGATGTTCTATATCAAAATTACCATAATCATTTTTTAAATACAATAAACTTAATTTATAAATAACCATCTCATTTTCAACTTTAGTTAATTCATCTTGATTAGTTATTCCTAGTTTATTTCTTAATATATTAGTTCCTGGTATTACATAATCTTCAAAATTTGCCATTATCTTACTTTCTCCTATTTATTTCAAAAATTTTTTTATAAACTTTTTCAATATTCTCCTCTGTTAAATTCATATCTAGCTTAGAATCTGATTCTAACATAACATTTGCAATAGCTTGCTTCAATGCTTTTAAAATTAATTTTTTATTCTCTATTTCATTTATATTAACTTTATTCATACTACATCTACTACCTTCACAATATATTATATTATAAGTATAACAAAAATTCTTATAAAGAAAACAAAAAAATGTCAAATTTAACTTTAAAATTAAATTATTTTACTTTTAATCAACTTTAACATCTTTCCCATTCCATTTTTTAGTTAAATATAAAGTTTTTACAAATGATTTTTCTCTTTGAGTATCTTTTTCTTCAAGTGACTCTTGAAATGCCATCATTTCTTGAAAACGATACCAAACAAGATAATTTCTAAGGTCTATATATTGTTGTTTTAAATGAACAATTTTTTTCTTTTTTAGATTTAAATCCATACACCCTCCAAAATTAACTATTATTATAACATTTTTTTTATAAATTGCAAGTATTATTCAACAACTAGCTCAATATCATTTAAAAAGAAATAATCGCCTGTTTGAAAATCGCAAATAAAAAAATTAGAATCTAAAGAATTTAAAATGGTAAAAAAACTTGTATAAGAACTATTGCAATCAATAATTAAATGACTTTTTTTAACTTTTAAAATACTAACTTCATCTTTATATAAATTATTAATAACATGTTCATTATTTATTTTGGTATAGACTAAATCATTATGCATTTTTAAATATATTTTATTATTCAATGCTAAAATATCAATTCCTAGACATATCTGTTTAAATAAATTGTAAGCATAAATAAGTTCATCTTCTTTCATGGCATAAATACTATTTAATATTTTATATAAATTATCTTGATTATCTTTATATAAACTCATTAATTCTAAACGAATATTAAAAACATAAAATCTTCTCATTTAAATCACCATATTAACTATATGAAATTTTGATGTTTAAATTTGTCGAAATATATAAAAAAAGAAACTATGCACGAGAGACATATTTTCCATCTTTACTTGAAATTAAAACTACTTCATCTTGATTAATAAACATTGGAACTTTAATAATTAAACCACTTTCAAGTTCTGCATCTTTCATAGCAGTTGATGTTGTATTTCCCTTAACACCTGGTTCTGTATGAACTACTTTCATAGCTATTTTGTCAGGTAAATTCATGCCTAACATTTCCCCTTCAAAGAAAATAATATCAACTTCTAAATTTTCTTTTAATAATTTTGCATCATCACCAATAACGGATTTATTAAGTTCAATTTGCTCATAATCATTCATATTCATAAAATAATAAATATCATTCATAGAATATAAAAACTGCATTGGTTTCTTTTCAATTCTAGCCATTTCAACTTTAACTCCAGCATTGAATGTATATTCAGCAATTGAACCAGTTCTTAAATTTTTAAGCTTAGCTTTAATAATTGCAGCACCTTTACCAGGTTTTACATGTTGAAACTCCAAAACTGAATAAATGTTTCCATCATATTGAATAGTCATTCCTATTTTTAAATCATTTACATTTACCATTTTCTATCACCTAACTATTATATTATTATTTCTTTTCTTTGTGAACAGTATGTTTTTGACATCTACTGCAATATTTTTTTAATTCTAAACGATCGGTTGTATTTTTAATATTCTTTTCTGTACGGTAATTTTCTTCATTGCATTCAGTACATACTAAAGTTTTTCTTTGTCTATTACCTAGTTTTGCCATTTCCCTCTCCTCCTTCGTTTCTTTAACTTCTAGTATTATAGCAAATAATAAAGGCTTTTACAAGCATTTTTCTTTGGTTTGAAATAATTTTTTAAATATTATATAATTTAAGTGGTGATTGAATGGATAAAATTGGTATAATTTGTGAGTATAACCCTTTTCATAATGGACATATTTATCACTTAAAAAAAATCAAAGAACTATTTCCAGATAGTTTTATTACTTTAGTTTTAAGTTCCAGTTTCACTGAACGAGGGGAATTTTCTTTTTTAAATAAATGGGACAAAACTAGAATTGCTTTAAAATATCAAATTGACTTAGTAATTGAACTTCCTTTTATCTTTGCAACCCAAAGTGCTGATACATTTGCTTACTATGCAATTTCAATTTTAGAAACTTTAAAAATGGATTATTTAGTTTTTGGATCAGAAACAAATGATATTGATGTCTTAAAAAACTTAGTTACGACCATGCTTTATCATAAAGAATATAATCCTTTAGTAAAAAAATATCTTGATTTAGGAAATAGTTACCCATCTAGTATCTCTAAAGCTTTATACAATTTAACTAATATTAAATTAGAAAATTCTAATGACTTATTAGGAATTAGTTATGTTAAAACTATAATTGAAAATAATTATCAAATTAAACCAATTACTATTAAAAGAACAAATAATTATTTAGATAAAAAAATACAATCAAATATTACAAGTGCTACTAGTATAAGAGAGGCTTATTTAAAAGGATTAGATTTTAAAAATACTATTCCAAAAGAAACCTTAGAACTTTTAACAATTGATAAAAATTATTTAAATAATTTTTATCAGATTTTAAAATATAAACTATTAAATGAAAGTAACGAACTTCAAGAATATTTAGATGTTATGGAAGGAATTGATAAAAGAATAAAAAAATATTTGCTTGTTTCTAATACTTATCAAGAATTACTAGATAATATTAAAACAAAAAGATTTACTTATAATAAATTAAATAGAATGTTTTTGCATATTTTAATGAATTTAAAAAAGAAAGATGCTAAACCAGAACTTCGATATTTAAGAGTTTTAGGTTTTAATCAAAAAGGGAGACTTTATTTAAAAAATATTAAAGAGGAAATAAGTTTACCAATTATTACTAATTATAAAGATTGTAATGATTTTGTTTTAAAATTTGAATTAAAAGTTACTTTAATTTATTTAGAAATTATTAAAAGGCCTGATTTAATAAAAGAAGAATTAAAATCAATACCTATTAAAGTTGATTATTAATTCTTTTTATTTCGAGGATGACATTTATTATAAACTTCTTTAATATGATCAAGAGTTACATGAGTATAAATACCAGTTGTAGAAATAGATGAATGACCTAATAATTCTTGAACAGTTAGTAAACTGCACCCATTATTTAGAAGATGGGTTGCTAAGCTATGTCTTAAAATGTGTGGTGTAATGTGTTTATTAAAGCCAATTTTTTTAACAACTTGATTTATTATATAACTAATTCCAGCTGTTGTTAATTGATTACCCTGATAATTTAAAAATAAGTAATTACTATTTTTTTTATTTAAATCAGGATATACTTTTAAATATTTAGTTAATAAGTTTTTAACTACTAAATTATAATAAACTATTCTTTCTTTACTACCTTTTCCAAATACTCGGAGACTTTGGTTATAAAAATCAAAATCTTGTAATTTAATATTAACAAGCTCTGATACCCGAACTCCCGTTGCATACATAAGTTCTAATATTAAACGATTTCTTAAATCATAGTTTGTTTTAATTTCCATACTATCAAAAAGTTCAATTAATTCTGTTATTGTTAAATATTTTGGTAACTTTTGTTCTTTTTTAGGTAAATTAACATAAATAAAGGGATTTTGTTTAACTACTTCTTGAGTTACTAAATATTTATAAAAACCTTTAATACTGCTTATATGACGTCTAATACTTTTATTTGATAATTTAAGTTTATCAAAATGTTCAAATAAATATCTTAAATCATCATAAGTAATATCTTGATAAAATAATCCTTCCTGATTTAAAAAATTAAAATAATCTTTTAAATCTAACTGATAGTTAAAAATTGTTTTATCACTGTAATTTTTATTATATTTTAAATAATTTAAATAATTTTTTACATCTTTTAAATCTTCTTTATTTTCTATTTCAAAACTTCTCATAAGACTAATTTTATCATATTTTTTTGGATTTTAAATGTTAATTCAAGATTTTATTATTTAAATTCTTTAATATCTTCAAAAAGAAAATTAATTTTATCAATAATTTTATTAGTATGAAAATGACCACAATACCATGTTTTATAATGAGTTGTTTTTTCAATTAAATCTAAAAATTTTTCTGTTTGTTGATCAACTTGACTTTGGTCAATATCAACATAAAACATCTCTAAAGGTAAGTAACTAAAAGGACAAGTATGACTTAAAATAATATCAACTTGATGATTATTATACTCTAAATTAGCTAGTGTTTTTTCTTTTATAACCTCATTTGGTTGTTCATCTTTAAACCATTTAAAACCTCTTTTAATCATTAAATCTTTATTGACAGAAAATGCTCCGCCTATTACTAAGACTTTTTGATTATTAATATTATAAACCTCACCATCTTTAAAAAATAATAAATTAGGATATTCTTTTTCTTGATACATAATACCATCAAATTTATTTATTTTTTGATAGGTTTTAATATTGCTTGGTCTTTCTTCATGATTACCATAAACACATAAAAAAGTAATTGGTAGTTGCTTAAGTTTTTCTTTCAAAGTTTGATCTTTTTTCCCAAAATAATTAATACCAGCATCACCTAAAATAATTATATAATCTTCTTTAGTCGTTTTAAATTTTAAACAAAAGTCTTTTATTCTTGAAAAATCTCCATGTGTATCTCCTGTTATATAAATCATACTTATACCCCCAATCATCTAAAATGGAAAAAAGAATAGTCACCTATCCTATTTTTTATTGACAAATTTGGTAAATTTAGCAAAGGTTGTATTTTCTAAATTAGTTCTTGCTAAACGTTCAAATAAGTCTTTTTGTTCTCTTGATATTTTATCAGGTAAAACGATTTCAAAGATTAAATACATATCTCCACATCTTCCCGTTGAAGCATTTTTGATACCTTTACCTTTAATTCTTTGTTTATCACCAGTATTAGTACCTGGTTTAACGTTTAAAGTAACAACCGAATCGATTGTCCTTATATCTTTTTTAGTTCCTAGAATGGCATCAGTTATTGTAATTGGAACTGTTAAATATATATCATCTCCTTCTCTTTCAAAGAAATCATGATTAGAAATATTAAATTCAATATATAAGTCTCCAGCTGGTCCACCATTTAAACCAGCTTCGCCTTTACCAGCTACTCTTAAACGCATTCCATTATCTATTCCACTTGGAATTTTTACTGTAATAGTACGATTTTTTTTAATTCGTCCTTTACCATTGCAAGTTTGGCAACGACTTCTAAAAGTTTTACCGGTTCCACTACAATTGGAACAGGTTGTTTTGGATAAAAAGGAACCTAAAATTGTTCTTTGTTCTTTGGTAATAGTTCCTGAACCGTGACAAATTTCACAAGTTTCTTCGCCATGACCGCCTAAACCATCGCAGTCGGGACAACTAATCGTTGTATCAAGTTTAACATCTTTTTCGGTTCCAAATATGGCCTCTTCAAAAGTCAAATTCATATGATATAAAACATCATCACCTTGAATTTTATTACTTTTTCTTCTACTAGATCCGCTTGAAAAGCCAAATCCTCCTCCAAACATATTACCTAAAATATCATCTAAATCAACACCAAAGTTTGAAAAATCAAAGCCACTAAAACCACCTTGACCATCAGCTCCTCCTTGAAAAGCAGCATGCCCAAATTGATCATATTGTTTTCTTTTATTAGAATCAGATAAAACGGCATAAGCTTCTTGAACTTCTTTAAATTTTTCTTCCGCTCCGGCCTCTTTATTTAAATCGGGATGATATTTTTTTGCAAGTTTTCGAAAAGCACTTTTAATTTCATCATCACTAGCTGTTTTAGAAACTCCTAAAACTTCATAATAATCTTTCTTATTCATACATACCTACTTCCTATATATATCTTGAAATTCTTGAATTGTTTCTTTAAACATGGTAATTGCTTCCTCAATAAAAAGAGGATTTTTAATATCAACATCACAAACTAATAATTCATCACTTGGATACATCGAACCACCAGTTTTTAAAAAATCCAAATACTTATTAATGGCACTTTCTCCTTTAGTTTCGATATCACGAACTATTTTACAAGCTGCACTTAAACCAATAGCATATTTATAAACATAAAAATTATAGTAAAAATGTGGTATTCTTTCCCATTCATACTTGATTAGTTTATCGCAAAAAACATTCTTACCAAAATATTTTTTAACAATTTTATAATAACTATCACATAAATATTCACTTGTTAAAATCAAACCGTTTTCATGACTTTCATACATATCTTTTTCAAACTCAGCAAACATCGTTTGACGGAAAATTGTTCCTTTAAATAATTCTAATAATTTATTTAATAAATATAATTTTTCTTTTTTATCATTAGTTTGCTTTAATAAATATTTAATTAATAAAAGTTCATTAACAGTTGAAGCTACCTCTGCAACAAAGATTTGATAACTAGATGTGTTATAAGGATTATTTAAACAGGAATACATGGTATGCATTGAATGGCCAAGTTCATGAGCAAGAGTTGTAACATCCCCATATTTACCTTCAAAATTA
The DNA here is from genome assembly GCA_944350485.1 of uncultured Bacilli bacterium. GTDB lineage: Bacteria > Bacillota_I > Bacilli_A > RF39 > UBA660 > RUG591. The sequence continues at coordinate 6,679 of CALVPE010000055.1, read as the reverse complement.
AGAAGGATATAAGGATTAGTATCATAAAACCCACTTGAATAAGCACCTCCACGTTTACCTTTATTGTTATAAATATCAATAAAACGATTATCAAAAGCCATTTTTAATTTATCTTGATAATCAGATCCTAAAATACTTAATGCATCTAATACAAGTTCTTTAGCTTCTTTAAAAGTATATTCGTGGTCAACTTCTGTTACCATATTGGCATAAATATCATATAAATGTAATTGTGATAAACCTAAAACTTCTTTTTTTAAATCATAATAATCATATAATACATTTAAGTTTTTATTAACAGTTTCAATTAAATTATTATAAACGCTTAAATCAATATTATCATGATATAAACTAGCTTCAATACTAGAATTATAATGTTTTAATTTACTTATTTTAGAAGTGCTTTCAATACTTAAACGAAAAGTATCAGATAAAGTATTATGAAATTTTGCATAAGTTTTAAATAATAAATTAAACGCTTTTTTTCTTATTTCACGATTTGGATTTTCAATAAAATTAGAATAATTACTTTCAGTAAATTCAACCATTTTTCCATCAAGTTTTATCGTACCAAAAGTTAAATCAGAATCAGTTAAAGATTCATAAATTGTACTTGCAGAACCTAAAGCAACTCCTAAACTAGATAAGATTTTTTCTTCATTTTCATTTAAAGTATGTTTTTGATAACGATATAATTTAAAAAAATTAAATTGATACTTAGCTAACTTTGGTTCCGTTTTTATAAATTCTTGAACAATTTCTAAATTACCTTTTAATAATTCTGGATCAACAAAAGAAACTAATTCATTAAATTTAGTCATAACGATATCAACCATACCCATTAACTCGCGACTATCACTGTTAGTTGTATCAACATCAAAGTTTAAATGAGCATAATAATAAAGACGATAAAGTTTTCTTTCTAACTTATCAGCAAGTTCTACGTATTCTAATAAAGTTTTGCTGCTATCAAGTAAATGACCTTTAAATTTTAAAATTTCTTGCATTTCTTTTTGAAAATTTTGATAATCTTTCAAAAATGTTTCTTTATCTTTATAAATTGGGGTTAAATCCCAAGTATCCTTTATATCTATTTCACATCTTTTTCGCTGTTTCATCTAATCTCCTTTTTTTATTGAGGAAAGTCCTAGAGACTCTAGGACTTCCAAAAATATTTTATTTTTCTTCGTATTCAGCATCGCTTACGCCATCAGCATTTTTATTACCATCTTCCGTTTGATTAACATCTTGATTATTAGCTTGTTCTTTTTGAACATTTTCATAAACTTTTGTTGCAAGAGCCATAGCTTTTTCTTGTAAAGCATCTTTTTTAGTTTTAATATCTTCAATAGCATTTTTTTCTAAAGCATCTTTTAAATCTTTAATTAATTTTTCAGCTTCTTCTTTTTCAGAATCAGTTATTTTATCTCCTAAATCTTTAATTGATTTTTCAGTTTGGAAAACTAATTGTTCAGCTTCATTTTTAAGGTCAGCTTCTTCTTTACGTTTTTGATCAGCTTCTTTATTAGCTTCAGCTTCTTTCATCATACGATCAATTTCTTCATCAGTTAAATTAGTATTGGATGTAATTGTTATTGATTGTTCTTTATTAGTTCCTAAATCTTTAGCTGTTACATGAACGATACCATTAGCATCAATATCAAATTTTACTTCAATTTGAGGAACACCACGAGGAGCAGCAGGGATACCTGTTAATTGGAAATTACCAAGGGTCTTATTATCACTTGCCATACTTCTTTCTCCTTGTAAAACATGAATATCTACAGCTGGTTGATTATCAGCGGCCGTTGAGAATACTTGGCTCTTACTTGTTGGAATAGTTGTATTTCTTGGAATTAAAACTGTCATAACTCCACCTAAAGTTTCAATACCAAGTGATAATGGTGTAACGTCAAGTAAAACGATATCATTAACTTCTCCGGTTAAAACACCACCTTGAATAGCAGCTCCCATAGCAACTACTTCATCTGGATTTACTTCAAGACTAGGTTCTTTACCAAGTTCTTTTTTAACTAAATCATAAACCATTGGAATACGAGTAGATCCACCAACAAAGATTATTTTATCAATATCATTTTTCGTAAGTTTAGCATCTTTTAAAGCATTACGAACTGGAATTAAAGTAGATTCAATTAAATCACGAACTAGGTCCTCAAATTTAGCACGACTTAAAGTCATATCTAAATGAAGTGGTCCAGATTCATTTTGAGAAATAAATGGAGCTGATACTTGGGTAGAAGTCATACTACTTAAATCTTTTTTAGCTTTTTCACTTATTTCTTTTAATCTTTGCATAGCCATTTTATCTTTTGATAAATCAACGCCATTTTCTTTTCTAAAGGTTTCAACTAAATAATCAATAATACGATTATCAAAATCATCTCCACCCAGTTTATTATTACCAGCTGTTGCTTTAACTTCAAAAACACCATCTCCAAGTTCAAGGATTGAAACATCAAATGTTCCACCACCTAAATCATAAACTAAAATAGTTTGACTTTTATCTTGTTTATCAAGTCCATAAGCAAGAGCAGCGGCTGTTGGTTCATTAATAATTCTTTCAACTTCAAGTCCAGCTATTTTACCAGCATTTTTGGTAGCTTGACGTTGTGCATCATTGAAATATGCTGGAACAGTAATAACAGCTTTACTAACTTTTTCCCCTAAATATTTTTCTGCATAATCTTTCATATAAGAAAGAATCATAGCACTTATTTCCTCTGGAGTATATTTCTTTCCTTCAAGTTCAATTTTTTCATTTGTTCCCATTAGACGTTTAACACTACTTTTTGTATTTGGATTAGTAATAGCTTGACGTTTAGCAGCATCTCCAACAATTCTTTCTCCATTTTTAAATGCAACAACAGATGGGGTTGTACGTCCTCCTTCAGGGTTTGGAATAACTGTTGAACTTCCTCCCTCTAAAACTGAAACACAACTATTAGTTGTACCTAAATCTATACCTATAATTTTACTCATAATTTATCATTTCCTTTCCTTAATTTATTTTTTAAGTCCATTCTAAGTATATTTTTTTATTCACTGACTTTTACTAAAGCCGGTCTTATCATTTTATCTTTTAACATATAACCTTTTTGTAATACTTCAACAACAATTCCTGCTTCAACATCTGAAACTTTAGCTGTCATTAAAGCTTGTTCAAAATTAGGATCAAAACTTTTATTTAAGCAATCGATTTCAACAACTTCAAATTTCTTTAAAGTTTCAACTAGATGTGTATAAATCATCTTAAAACCTTCTAAAAATTTTGATAATTCATCATTTAAATTGGTATCATCAAGTTTAATTGCTCTTTCAAAATTATCAACAATTGGTAATATTTCTAAAACAATATCCATATTAGAATACTTTAACATATTACTAACTTCCGTTTCTTTTCTCTTTTTATAATTAGCAAACTCGGCTTGACTATATAAAATTTTATTATTGAGATCCACATTCTTACTCTTAAGTTCCTCGATTTCCTTTAAAAACTTTTCATCATGGTCTTTTTTTAATATCTTTTTTTCTTTTTTTTCAGGTTTAATTTCTTTTTCTAATTCAACTTTTTGACTATCTTCTTGCCCATTTTCTAAAATTTCTTCATTTTGATTATTATTTTTATTATTTTCCACTTTATCACCTTTCTATCTGTTTTTTAATATAGTCAAGTAAATTAACAACCTTACTATACTCCATTCTTTTAGGACCAATTATAGCAATCGTACCTTCATCTTTATTAGTTTTATAATTGGTTTTTATTATTGTAACATCTGGATCAACACTATTTTCATGTCCTATATAAATATTTATATTTTTATTTTCATCAATATTAGCATCAATATTTTCTAAAATTTCCTCATTATCTAATTTACTAAAAATATCTTTAACTTTTTCTAAATCATTAAACTCTTGATGCTTTAAAATGTTATTTTTTCCTACTACATTAACATTTTTACTTGAAATATCTGTAAAAACATCATAAAAAGCATTATATAAAATTTCATGTTGTTTAACATATTTTGAAATGATGGGTTTAATTTCAAATTCTAATTTTGCACTTACTTCATCAATCGGAGTTCCAATAATTAAATCATTAATAAGTTTAACTGTTTTTTTAATTTCATCTAAACTAACACCTTTTAATTCAATGTCTTTATGTTCTACATATCCTTGATCAGTTACAACCACAACAATTAAAACTTCTGGATTAATCGGGACAACACTTATCTCTTTTAATTTGTTATCATGACTTTTGGTATCAAGAACAATTGAAGTATACGAAGTCATATCAGAAACGATTTTCAAACTTTCACTTAAAACATCACTTAATTCTAATTGGTGATTATTAAAAATTGTTTGAAGTTTAAAAACCTCTTCTCCATTTAATTCCTTCAATTCCATCAAATTATCAACATAATAACGATATCCTTTTTCACTTGGGACTCTTCCTGATGAAGTGTGAGTTTTTTCAAGTAAACCTAATTCTTCTAGTTCTTGCATTTCATTACGAATCGTTGCACTTGAACAATTTAACTCATCACAAATAAGTTTTGATCCAACTGGTTTAGCAAGTTTAATATATTCTATTACGATAAGTTTTAATATTTCTTCTTGCCTTTTTGTTAACATGTTACCTCCAATAGCACTCTACTCAACCGATTGCTAAGTACATTATAATATTATGCTTAGCACTTGTCAATATATGAGTGCTAATTTTTTTATTTTTTCTCATTTTATCTTATAACTATAAATAGTTATTCTTTCATTAATTTTAATTTTACTAAAATTTTACTTGATTAACTTCAAAAAAAACTAATAAGATTTTACTTACTAGTTAAATTTCAATTATTTTTCTTCAGGTCGCATTAAAGGAAATAAAATATTATCTTTAATATTATCAACACCAGTTAAAACTTGTAGAACCCGATCTATTCCCATACCCCAACCTGAAATTGGTGGCATTCCATATTCCATCGCATTGATGTAATCATAATCCATCATCATCGCTTCAGTATCACCATTAGCTTTTAATTCAGCTTGATGTAATAATCTTTGTTCTTGATCTTTTGGATCAACAAGTTCCGAGTAAGCATTAATGATTTCCGCTCCATTTATGACTAATTGAAAACGATCCGTTAAGTTTTTATTTAAATCATTAGCTCTTGCAAGGGGTGATAATTCAATAGGATGTTTAATTAAGAAAGTTGGTTCAATTAAATGAGGACGAGCAACTTTTTTATATAAAGCATCAACTAAATTACCAAAGCCAAGACTTTCAATATCATCTTCGGTTTCAAATGAAATATTTTTTCTTCTAATTTCATCTAATAAAGTTTCTTTGGTATTAAATTCTTGAATATCAATATCAGCATATTTAATAATTAAATCACGGAAAGAAATACTTTTCCATTCTTTCGATAAATCTATTTTTTGATCATTAATAGTTATTTCTAAACAACCAAATACTTTTTGAATAACAGTTTTTAACATATTTTCAAGAAAAATCATATTATCTTTATAATTATAGTAAGCAGCATAACCTTCAACCATGGTAAAATCTTGTAAGTGCGTAGCATCAATTCCTTCGTTTCGAAAACATCTAGCGAATTCAAAAACTTTCGTAAATCCACCAACAATAGCTCTTTTTAAATAGGTCTCAGGAGCAATTCGAAGATAAACATCCATATCTAAAGCGTTATGATGAGCTGTAAAAGGCCTAGCTGATGCTCCACTAGCTTTATTAGATAAAACTGGAGTTTCAATTTCAATATAACCATTATCTTCCAAAAAACGTCGCATTTCTTTCATAAACTCATATTTCATTAAAAATCTTTTTCTGGTATCTTCATTCATAATTAAATCAAGATAACGATTACGATAACAAATTTCCTGATCAGTCACCCCATGAAATTTCTCTGGTAATGGTTTTAAAGCCTTACCTAAAAAAATGAAATCGTTGCATCTTAAAGTTTTTTCACCAGTTTGAGTTGTAAAAATTTCTCCTTCAGCACCTAAAAAATCACCAATATCAATCATAGACTTAAAAAATTGATATTTCACTTCTCCAACTAAATCGATTTTAATTGAAATTTGTAAATCTCCTTCAATATCACGAAGTCTTAAAAAGCTAAGTTTTCCCATTTTACGCATAAAAACAATTCGACCAGCAACTCTAACATCTTTAGTGCCATCTTTTAAAGTAGCAGCTTCTTTTAAAGTATAATTAACATCATATCGTTCTGGATAAGGATTACAAACTTTTCTTATTTCTTCAACTTTTTCTCTGCGAACTAATTCCTGTTCTGTAAATTCTCTCATAATATATACATACCTCCTGTATAAATAATAACTAAATAATAGCATTATTTAAAATTATTGTCAATTTTGTATATTTGTAAATGATGTGAAACAAAAAATATGAAATTAATTCAAGATAATTGAGTTAATTTTTTTTGTTCTAAATATATTCTTTGCTCATTAGGAGTTCTATAATTTAAAACAGCCATTGGAATATTATTTGATCTTTTCAGGTATAATTTTGCTTGATATCTTAAATCTTCAAGTGAGTAAAATTTTAATGTATTATAAAATCTTTCATTATCATTTCTATGACTTCTTTCAACTTTACCATTGTGTCTTGGCGTTCTTGGTTTTA
>CALVPE010000054.1 GCA_944350485.1 uncultured Bacilli bacterium | reverse complement strand
TAATAAACAGATGTTATTTATATTTATAAATTAAAATTATCAATGTATTCAGACACTTTTCGACTATGCGATTTAAAATTTTAAAAAAACGAACTATTTCTAGTTCGAGTAATTATCAATTTGGTGCTGAAAACAGGATTCGAACCTGCGACCTATCCCTTACGAGAGGATTGCTCTACCAACTGAGCTATTTCAGCAAGAAAGAAATATTTGTATATTTCTTTTTTTTTATTTTAGTTTAAAGCATCCTTTCTTGAAAAGTTAAGACGTCCTTTTTTATCATAACCAAGACATTTTACAAGAATTTCATCTCCTAGTTTAACAATATCTTCAGTTTTCTTAACATGTTCTTTTGCAAGAGCTGAAATATGAACTAAGCCCTCACACCCTGGCCAAATTTGAACAAAACAACCAAATTCTTCAATTTTAACAACTTTAGCATTATAAATTTTTCCAACTTCGGCCTCTTTAACAATGTCTTTTATCATATTAGCTGTTTTTTCAATGATATCTTTATCAGTATGATAAATTATTACCCTACCATCATCTTCAAGATCAACTTTAACTGCATTCATATCAGTAACAGCTGTAACATTACTTGCTTCAAGAATAATTTTTGTGATCATTTCTCCACCTTTTCCAATAACATCTTTAATCTTATTTGGATTAATCATAAATGTTAAAGTTTTAGGAGCATATTTGCTTACTTCATCTCTTGGTTTAGCAATTGTACTTTCAATTTTATCAAGAATTTCCATTCGTGCTTTTTTAGCTTGAGCTAAAGCTTTTTCAAGAATTTCTTTGGTTACTCCTTTAATTTTAATATCCATTTGTAAAGCACATATTCCGTTTCTTGTTCCTGCTACTTTAAAATCCATATCTCCTAAATGATCTTCCATACCTTGAATATCAGTTAAGATTGTATAATCATCACCGGCTGTAATTAATCCCATAGCAATTCCAGCTACCGGTGCTTTGATTGGAACTCCAGCTGCCATTAAGCTCATACAACCAGCACAAATCGAAGCCTGACTAGAAGAACCATTACTTTCTAAAATTTCTGATACAACTCTAATTGTATAAGGGAACTCTTCTTCACTTGGAATAACTTGTGCTAAAGCTCTTTCACCTAAAGCACCATGACCGATTTCTCTCCTACCAGGTGCACCATATCTTCCAGTTTCCCCAACTGAGAAAGCAGGAAAGTTATAATGCAACATAAATCTTTTTTCAGTTTCAATATCAAGTCCATCTAAAATTTGATGTTCACCTAAAGCACCTAATGTTGTAACTGATAAACTTTGCGTTTGACCTCTAGTAAATAAAGCACTACCATGAGTACGAGGTAAAATATCAATATCTGTTGAAAGAGGCCTGATCTCATCCATTTTTCTTCCATCTGATCTTGTTTTTTCAAGAACCGTAATATTTCTAAATAATTCATATTCAACTTCTTCAAAAATACGAATTACTTTAACTTTTAATTCATTTAATAAATCAAGTTCTAATTCTTTATTATCATCAAGATACTTATTAACTAAATCTTCTTTTATTTTATCAATAGCAGCATATTTTTCAAGTTTATCCATAATTCGAAGTGCTTTATCTAAATCACTTCGAATTAAATTATCAACTTCACATCTTAACTCATCTTCAATAACGAGTTTTGGATATTTCATTTTTTCTTTACCAATTTCTGAAATTATTTCTTCTTCAAAAGCGCATAACTCTTTAATTGCTTGATGGCCAAACATTAAAGCATCTAACATATCAGTTTCTGATACTTCTTTACTACCTGCCTCAACCATATTAATTGCTTCTTTTGTTCCAGCAACCGTTAAATCAATATCTGATAATTCATTTTCCTCTACTGTTGGATTAATAATAAACTTTCCATTAACACGTCCAACTTTAACTCCTGCAATTGGTCCATCAAATGGAACTTCTGAAATACATGTCGCTAAACTTGATCCAAACATAGCTGGCATTTCTGGTGGTGAATCAGGATCAACTGATAAAATTGTATCAACAATTTGCACTTCATTTCGAAAATCTTCTGGAAATAAAGGTCGCATAGGTCGATCAATCATACGTGCTGCTAAAGTTGCGGCTTCTGTTGGTCTTCCCTCCCTTTTAATAAATCCTCCTGGAATTTTTCCAACTGAATATAATTTTTCCTGATAAACAACCATTAAAGGAAAAAAATCAGAAAGTAAATTAGCTTCACTTGAAACACAAACAGTTGATAAAACAACTGTATCATTAAAACGAACTAAAACTGCTCCATTAGCTTGTTTAGCAAGTTCTCCAAATTCAACAACTATTTTTTTACCATAAAAATCTTTTTCAAATATTTTTTTCATTAAAACTCCAATCCGTCTTAAAAAATAAAGACACTAAAAACAAGTGTCTATTTTCTTAATCCTAATTTATTGATTAATTCACGATATCTTTTAACATCTTTTTTAGCTAAGTAATTTAATAAACTTTTTCTTTGTCCAACTTTCTTTAATAAACCACGTCTTGAGTGATGATCGTGAATATGAACTTTTAAATGATCTGTTAAAGCGTTAATTTCATTTGTTAAAATAGCAACTTGTACTTCAACAGAACCTGTATCATGTTCATTTCTTTTAAACTCATTGACAATTTCAGTTTTTTTATCTTTTGTTAAAGCCATAATATCCTCCTTCTTTATATTCGCTAAAACAAGGTAATGGTTTGAGGAATCCATTACTTTGAATCAGTAACTACTAATAATATACATGCTTTTAAATTAATTTGCAAGTACTTTTTTTATTTTTAATAAACTTTTTAATATAATAGCATTATTATTAAATATTTCTTATTGTAAAAAAAGACCTATTAATAAGCATATAGGCCATGTAATTTACTTATTTCAACATCAGTTAAATCATCAAGTGTCCACTTATCATCAACTTTTTGTAAAGTTAAATTTAAAGTATACGTTACTTTATCTTTCGCTTTTTCTAAAGCATCTAACTTATAATCATTATATTTAGAAATATCTGCTGTTTCATTATCTTCCATTAAAAATTCATCTTGATGTTCCTCATAATATTTTTCAGATGCTTGATTTATTTTATAAAAGTCTTTAACTTCTATTTCAACTTCAACAGTTGCTTTATCACCGTCAATAGTTTCATTTTTAATCTCATAAGCTAAATCTTGATATTGTTTTTTTAAAATATCTCTATATTTATCCTTTTGAGTCGTTGTCATAACTGTCTCCGTTAGTAAAATTTCATCTAAATCATCTAAAACATTCTTATTTAAGGTAATATAATTATTTAACATTGCCTCTACTTTCTTAGTAGGGGTATTCATTAAATCATTTTTACAACCTGTTATTAAAATAAGTGCTAATGCCATTGTAATTACTATTTTTTTCATATAACCTCCATTTATAATATGGAATATTTTTAAAAAATTATACAAAAAAAATAACCGTATTAATTAATACATTCAGTTATTACTAAATTAATAAGGTTATCTAATTTATCAGTTTTAGAAACATTAAAATCATTTTGAATTTCATCAATATTGGAATTTATCAAATTAAGTAATTTTTCCATTCTTGGATGTAATCTTTTTGTTTCTAAATTATTTAAAATTATTTCTAAATTACTTAATTTAGAATACTTACCATAATTACTACTTTTTATATAAGTTTCATATAAGTTTTTAAAAGAATAGACATCAATAGAATTAAATCTTCTATTTTCAAGAATTTTAATTGTAGCATATAAATAATTATTATTAATTGATTTATCCAAAATAGTTTCCCCTAAATTATTTTTAATATTGGGAATAAATTTATAATTATTAAAAACTTTTTCAATAATCTCTCTTACAGTTGTATAATCCATACTTACTGAAAGATGCATAATTGTATCTCCATTATTATTTTGATGATTAATATCAACTTTATCAAGATATTTTAAAACTAAATTATAATTCTTAGCTTTTAAAAGAGCCATTAAAACGTTATTACCATCTTCATCTTTAATATTAAAATCAAAATCATTTTTACTTACGATTTTATCTAAAACATTTTCTTCACTTTCTTTAATTAATGTAAATATCAGGGACGGCTCTTCCTCACAAGCACTTTCAGCTTGATTTATTGAATAAAACATAATTCCACCTCTTTCGTGTAACAACGATTTACTATTCTAGCAAAAAACTGCTTATTTGTCAAACTAGTAATGTTAAATTAACTTGTTAACTACTATAAATTAATTTAATTAATTTATAGAGTTTTAAATGATTTTTCGTTACATCATGATCTAAAGAATTTAGTAATTCTTGATAATAGTTTTCCTTTACAGGTGTTTTATTAAAATATTCAAAATATAAATATTTTAGTTTTTCTAAATCATTTTCTTTTTTTATTCTTGTAAATTCTTGAATTAAATAATTTTTGATTTTTAATTCATTTCTTGTTAAAAAACAATTATTTTTTTTGGTATCTATTATAGTATATGCAATTTCTGTTAATTTGCATCTTTTAGAAATATTTAATGCATCAATATTTTCTTCTAATAATAAATCACTTATTTTAGTTAAAATCAAATCTTGATTTAAAGAAATAGCTAAAACTCTGTAAGTATCAGTTATTAAAAAAGTGTATTTTAAAATTTTATTTTTTTTATTTTCAAATATTTCTGTATTTAAATCTAAAACAAATGGATCTTCAATTTTAATTTTTTTTGTTAAAACATCATCAATTACACTACTAGAAACTTTTAATAAAGGAATTTTTTTAACAATTGTTAAATTATCACCTTTATCCCATTCATAAAACTCATAAAAATCTTGATTAAAATTTAATAATATATCATAAATATAAGTCATTTAGTCTCCTTTTTTAAAAACGGCTATACCTATTAAAATAATACCTATTAATGCCAGCAAACATTCAAATCTTTTAAAAATAAGATTAAAATATTCAAAAGCAGTATATCCTATTGTTAAATAATTAAGATATAAAATAATATACATAAAACCTATAATTGCTAAACCAAATCCTATTAAAAAAAGAAAAATACGTATCATCATCTATTAATAGTTTATTGTATATCTACTTTTATTATGATTTTTTCTATTTTTTTTATACAAATAATTAACAAAAACAGTTTTTAAATATTTTATTAATTACTTTTCTTTTTAAGAAACAAAAAAAACTAAGGCAAAAATACATAATTAATTTTGTCTCAGTCTTCTTAATTTTTAAATTAGTTCAGCTTGCACGCCTTGACATATTTAAGAATGCTTCTTGTTCGTTAGCAAGATCTGTTAATTCATTGATTTCTGCTAAAACATCATTTAATTCTTGAGTTAAAGCCATATTTTCTTCAATTAATTCTTGTTTTTTAGCTTCACATAAAGCTTTATTGTGTTGAACTTTTTTTCTTAAATTTGCTAATATTTCTTTTTGAGTAGCAAGAGAGTCTTCTGTTGTTGTTTTTTGTTCCACTAAATTTTGAAATTCAATAATAGCATTACTATCATTTTCAGGTGCTACTTTAGAATTTTCAGCTACGTTTGAAACATTAGTATCTTTATTTAATAACCACTCATCTAATTTAACAATATTATTATCAGATTGTTTTGTAACTTCTGGTTCTTTAGATTGCATATTATTAAGTGATTTTCCAAAATCAAAAGTTTCATTTTTAGGTTGTTCTTCTTTAGCTTCTGGTATTATTTGATATACTTTGGCAACATAATTTCTAACATGACAACAAACATCTTTTACCTTTTGAGCAACTCTTAATTTTCTTGCTCCAGTTGATTTTATATTACCTGGTAAATCCTTAAAACAAACAGCATTAAGAGTATCTAATCTTTTATTATATTCTTCAACACTTAAAAATTGTTGTTCAATAGATGTACTGTTTAATTGATTATCACCTTTTGTATCTTGTTGAACTTCAATTTTTTTTTCAAATACATTATTATTTGCTAAATTGGTTGATGATCCTACATTTGATATTTTTCCATCAGTAGGTTGAGTAGATGTATTTTTTTCTTGAGATAATCCCCCCTCAATTACTTTTAATTTAGTCATTTCTTTTTTTGCATTATTATAAAATCTTTGATATGTACTAAGTTTAGCTGGTTTTCTTCCTTTAAATTTTAAATCTTGTCCTAAATTTTCATTAGTAATTGTTAATTTATCTAGCATGTTCCCACCCCAATCTCTTATTCATTTTTTGAAAGTTCTCTTAAAAGATCTTTTATTCTTGACCACTCATTATCATCACTAACAGTGTTTAAAGTAACCTCATCTCCAACTCTTGTCACATTAGAAACATAAATTGTAACATTTCCATTTTCATCTTTTTCATTTTTAGTATATATAACATATTCTTTATTGTTATCATTAAATTTAAAAGATAATAAAAGTTCTACTTCTTCTTTAGTACCATTTTCAAGTGTCAAAGTAATCATTTTCTTTTCTTCCATAAATATCCTCCATATCTTCTATTATCATTTTAACATATCTATTAATTATTTCAAGTATTTTTGACATTTTTATTCATTTTTTTAGAAAAAAGAACAATTCTTGAATTGCTCTTTAAAATTTTTTAATATCTTATTTTACTTTTTTAATTAAAAAATAATTACAATTAAATACACAATTATCTTTTAAATAACTATCTTTTAAATTAATATCATTTATTTTATTAAATTTTGAATTATTTTTGGAACAAAATCCTTTTAATCTTAACTTATTATAAGCATAATCCCCTAAAATATAATCATAATCATAAAAATAATCAGTATATTTTAAAGTTAATTCTTCTAAATTAAGGCAATCATTTTTATTTTCAATAATTAAATAAATCTTATTTTCTAATTTTATTTTTTTATAAATTTTCTCCATAAAAACCTCCCAAAATACTTTTAAAATTAAGATTTTTGACCATAAGTTTGATTAAAAGCGCTAAATTGTGATTTGTATTTTGTTAAATTGGATCCAGAATTCCAAGTCATATAACCACCTGTTAGACCAGCATCATATAATCCTTTAATTTGTTTTTCTAACATTTCCCCATTATAAGTAACGGTTGGTTTCCAATAAGGTGTATCATAAGCTGTAATCCAAGTTCTAGCAACAGCTGGAGTAGGAATTTCTTTTTGTCTTTCAGCAGCTGTTTTTCCCCAATTATACATAGTTTGATAAGGATTAGTCCAATAAGTTTCTTTTTTTTCAAAATGATCAACGTAAGGCATAGCACTGATAGCATCAACTACATTACTAATTGCTGGAAAATATTGTCCATAAGCTGTTACATAACCCCAAGAAGATTCGCCAAAAACATCAGCCGATACATAAATGTTTAACTTATGAAGTTCACTAGTTGCATACATTAAAAATCTTTGAATAGCTTCCGCTTTAGTTTCATTAAAAGTATTTTTGTAATCGATTATTCCTTGTTTTTCATAAGTTTGAAGACGATCAGGAAAACGAACATAATCAAATTGAATTTCATTAAAACCAAATAAATTAACTGCTTCTTTAGCTAAATTAATCGTAAATTCCCAAACTCTTCTATTATATGGACTTGGCCAATAAGAACCACTATGTTTTAAAAGTGAACCATCTGTTTTTAAAATAGCATTTTCTTTATTATCAAGAGCATAATAATCATCTTTAAAGGTTGTAATTCTCCCAATCACATAAAAACCATTTTCTTTTAATAAATTGATTGCATATTTATAATCATCAATACTATTATTAGCATATTTATAATTAGTTGGAGAATATTTTTCATAAATTTTGCTTTGATAAGCAGGAACACAATTATCCTTAATATCAACAACAAAAGCATTTATCTTTGTAGTCTTAGCATAGTCAATATAAGCTTGAATATTATTTTTTATTCCTTTACTACCATTTATATATAAAGCATAAACTTGATCAGGCATCTTATTATTTTCAAAGCTTGGTTTAGAAACTGGGTAATAATCAAGAGTAGCAGCTGTACCTCCTCCTAATTTATCACCTCTTTCTGCATGAATTTTATAAAGACCATCAGCATCATAATTTTTTAAAGCTTCTTCTTCACTATTTACTAAATATTTACTGTCATAATAGCCCTCTTCTTCCCCTACTTTTATCTTATAATAATCAACAGTCCCATCTTCTAATAACTTATTGTAACCAGTTACTAAAACTTCACTACCTTTTTTAACTAAAGATAGTAAATTACCTTCAAAATCTTTTAAAATATTAAAACTTGTTCGAACATATAGTTTATCTTCTAAAACTACTTTATCTTTAGAATCAACAACATTACTTTTTAAAACATAATAAGTTTTATCTTGATAATCAAATTCAAGATATTCTTTTTCTTCATAAGTAATATTTTCTTTAGAATTATACTTTATTTCAAGACCTCTTACTAAACTATCAGATTTTTCTAAAACCTTTTTATCGTCCTCATCTTTATACTCGTAAACATCAACTGTACTAAGATTATTAGCTAAATATCCTTTAACCTCCATAATCTTAAAATTAAGATTTCCATTTTTTTTAAAAACAAGAACACAAACAGTAACAAAAACTATAACAACCAAAAATATAATAACATTTTTAATTTTTAATTTTTTTTTCATCTTAACTCCTATTAACTTCTATTTTTATTATTAATGATAATTAAGTTTTTAAATGTCCTAATTATTATAAATTTATTATATCAATTTAATTGTTTAAAGTCTATAAATATTTTAATCAATTTTTTTAGTTAAAAAATTAAATTTAATAATATTATTTTCTTTTTTTAAAAATAAATTAGAATCTAAAGAATAAATTTCTTTTTCTAATTCTTCTAAAATATCACGATTAGATGTTAAATAACAACTTAAAGAATAATCATATTTATTAATAAAATTAAATAAGTTATTAGTAAAACGATATTGACTATCCATAATTTTAGATACTATTTCATGAAAAGTATAATCTTTATTATAAAAAATAAATTCTTCAAGCATTTTCTTAGCAATATAATTCAAAATAATTGGTCTTTTAATAAATAGTTCTTTAAAATAACTAAATTTTGATATATTTTCAATATATAAATCTTCTTCTTCTAAAAATATTTCTAATTTAAATTGAATTTGAAAATAATAATCTTCAGCTTTAAGAGAATAACATTGAGAGTCAAAAGTATCAATATCTTTAAATAAACTATTTAAAATAATGTTCAATTCAAAAGTATCTAATAAACTATTGGTATTATTTAAAAAATGATCGGCTATATAAATAATAAAATCTTGATCTTCACTAAATCTATAAACTAATAGTTTTACAAATTGAAATTTTTTCTTAACATTATCACTAGCTTTAAAATAATAACTTTTATCATTTGTATAGTTTATTACTTCTAACATAAAGATATAATTATTTTCTAATTCTTTTTGTTGTTTTAAATCTAGTTTATTATCTAAATAAAGAAATAACAAATTATTTACTTTTTCCATTTAAAACTCCCCAATCAATTATATAATACTTCGTTTTTATAAAAGTGTAAAGGTGTTTAAAAAAAATACTAAAATAGACTTAAACTTATTACAATTTTAAGTTATATATATTAATTAAATATCATATTTTTATAAAGTTAATTAAATTTTTAATATTTATAGTCAATTTTGATATGTTTAAATTAATAAATTTCCTTATTTAAAAATTAAAATCATCTATAATAGTAATAAAACTCTTTAAAAAATATCAAACTTATTAATCAAAATCATTAAAAATATAATAGTTATCATTTATTTTTTTAAATTTAAATAATTAGAAATTAAAATCAATTAATTTATAACTTTTGATTTTTAGAAATTAAAGACTGTTAGTCAAAATTTTTAAGTACTATTTTTATTAAATGAATAAGAACTTTATATTTTAAAACAAAAAAATGTAAACAAATTTTTAAGTCTACATTTATTTTAAAAGCACAACTAATTAACTAATTTTAATTTTACAAAAAATCATCAATAGTTAGTAACCTTTCATCAATTTCTTTCAGAGAAATTTTAGTTTTTTCAACATTTTCTTTAATATTTATATTCATTAATTCTTCTTTTTTTGTTAAAGTAATTAAAATATTTGCATCAGTTATTAAATCTTTACTAATAACACTTCCAGTTGAATAACGATCTAAAATAGGTAGTTCAGTTAGTTTTAGCTTTTTTATTTCCTTACCTCTTAAAATTAAATAAGTATTGGTATTTTCAGCAAATGTTTTTAAAACATGGTAAGGATTACTTTTTACTTCTTTTAAAATCATTAAACCTCGTCTTGCCCTAGTTGATTTTTCAAATTCGGTTAATTTCATTCTTTTACCAGTTTTTTTATCGGTTATTAAAGAAATATAATCAATATTATCAAAATTATTAACGGATACAACTTCATCATCTTTTAAATTAATGGATTTAACTCCGCTTGTTCTAAGACCAACTATTGGAATTTCATTAATATCATACCAAAGACCATAACCAGAGTTAGTAGCTACAAAGATATTATTGTACCTAGAAATAAAGGCTTGAATTAATTTGTCATCATCTTTTAATTTCATACAATTAACTGGTTTATTATAGCGAAGTAATTTAAATTCATTTAATTTTGTTCTTTTAATCATCCCATTTTTAGTAGCTAAAGTTATATCTAAATCTTGATTAAAGTCAACAACTTTGACGACGGAAATTATTTCTTCACCACTTGCTAAAGTTACTAAATTACTAACATGTTTACCTAAATCTTTCCATTTCATATCAGGAATTGTATAAACTGGTATAAATAAGAAATTACCAAGACTCGTAAATAATAAAATCGTATCTAAAGTATTAGCTTCATATAATCCTAAGGAATAATCATTATCTTTTAAAACTGGTTCCATATCGCTAGCTTGATAAGATCTTGTACTACATCTTTTAATATAACCATCTTTTGTTATTAAAACAATTACATCTTCTTTTGGTATCATAGCTTTTTCATCAATCGAAATATCAAGAATTTCATCTTTAATCTCCGTTTTTCGATTGGTACCATATTCTTGTTTGATATTTTTTAATTCCTGTTTCATAACTCCTTTTAATTTTTCAGGATCAGATAAAATTAAAGTTAAACCAGCAATTATCTTTTTCAAATTTTCATATTCAGCTTCAAAATCTTCAATATCAGAGTTTGTTAAACGATATAATTGTAAATTAACAATGTAAGTTGCTTGAAGATTTGTAAAATCATATTCTTTTTCTAAATTAAGAATTGCATCAGCTTTATTCTTACTAGCTCGAATTGTTTTGATAACTTTATCTAAAATTGAAATAGCTTTAATCATTCCTTCAACTATATGCATTCTTTCATTAGCACGATTTAAATCAAACTCGGTTCTTCTTGTAATTATTTCTTCTAAATGTTTTATATAGGCATCTAATATTGCTATTACAGAAAGGGTCATTGGTGTCCTATTAACAATTGCTACCATATTATAATTATAATTAATTTGTAAATCACTATTTTTATAAAAATAGTTTAAAATTAAATCTTTATTAGCATCTTTTTTTAAGTCAATAACAATTCGAACTGGTTCCTTACGATCAGATTCATCACGTATTTCTAAAACTCCCTCGATTTTTTTATCTAAAACAAGTTCGCTCATTCTTTTAACAAGCAAAGCTTTATTAACATCAAAAGGAATTTCTCTAACAATTAATTGATTTTTGCCTTTATCTTTGACATATTCAATTTTACTGCGAACAACTACTTTGCCCCTGCCAGTTGTTAAAGCTTCTCTAATACCTTCTTTTCCTTCTACAATTCCTCCAGTTGGAAAATCTGGACCTTTAATAATATCTAAAATAGTTTCTTCACGGCAATTGGGACTATCAATTCTTTTAATAGTAGCATCAATTACTTCTCCTAAATTGTGTGGAGGGATATTGGTGGCATATCCTGCGGAAATACCTGTTGAACCATTTACTAAAAGATTGGGAAATTTAGCCGGCAAGACTGTTGGTTCTCTTAAAGTATCATCAAAGTTAGGAGCCCAAACAACTGTATTTTTATCGATATCTTTTAAAAGTTCATTACTAATTTTTGAAAGGCGACACTCTGTATAACGCATAGCTGCAGCACCATCACCATCCATACTACCATTATTACCTTGCATTTCAATATATGGGGTATTTTGTTTCCACCATTGACTCATCCTGACCATCGCATCATAAATACTACTATCTCCATGGGGATGGAAATTTCCCATAATGCTACCTACTGTTTTTGCACTTTTTCTAGTTGGCTTATCATAGGTATTAGAATCATTATACATACCATATAAAATACGACGTTGGACAGGTTTTAACCCATCTCTTACATCAGGAATAGCTCGATCTTGAATGATAGCTTTAGCATAACGACTAAATCTTTCTTCCATTATATCTTCTAAAGTTGTATCATATATCTTTTTTATCAATTCATTCATATTATCACTACTTTCCTATCTCGTAATCATCTTCTAAAGAAAATTCAATATTTTCTTCAATCCATTCTTTTCGTGGTTCGACCTTATCCCCCATTAAAACAGTTACTCTTTTTTCAGCAAGTAGAGCATCCGTAATCGTAACCCGAACTAAACTTCTTGTTTCTGGATTCATGGTTGTTTCCCACAATTGTTCAGCATTCATTTCTCCTAATCCTTTATACCTTTGAATATTTGTAGCTTTGTTTTTTTCTTTATTTAAAATATCTTGTTTTTCAAGATCGGTCCAAGCATAATATTCTTTTTTCTTTGAATAATCAATTTTATATAAAGGAGGTAAAGCTATATAAAGTTTTCCATTTTCAATTAAAGGCTTCATATAACGATAGAAAAAAGTTAAAAGAAGAATTTGAATATGAGCTCCATCATCATCAGCATCAGTCATAATAATTACTTTATCATAGTTAGAATCTGATACATCAAAATCTTGACCAACACCGGCTCCAATTGTATGAATAATTGTACTAATTTCTTCATTTTTAAATAATTCTTCCATCCTTGTTTTTTCGGTATTTAATACTTTACCACGAAGAGGTAAAATAGCTTGGAAAGTTCGATCACGACCACTTTTTGCCGAACCACCAGCTGAATCACCCTCAACCAGAAATAATTCATTTTTCTTCGGATTTTTCGTTCCAGCTGGCGCAAGTTTACCACTTAATAATTTTTCTTTTTTATCCTTAGTTTTCCCATTTCTAGCTTCATCTCTAGCTTTTCTAGCTGCTTCTCTAGCAATTTTACTTTTAACCATTTTATCCATGATACTAATAGCAATTTGTTTGTTTTCTTCTAAAAAAAATTGTAATTTTTCCGCGACTAAACTCTCAACTGCTGGTCTTGCTTGAGGGGTACCAAGTTTACCTTTAGTTTGACCCTCAAATTGAAGTAAAGCCTCTGGTATTTGTAAACTAATAATAGCTGTTAATCCTTCTCTTGTGTCACTTCCTTCTAAATTTTTATCTTTAGCTTTTAAAAAATTATTATTTTTAGCATATTCGTTGAAAACTTTTGTTAAAGCTGTCTTAAATCCAACTTCATGAGTTCCACCATCTCCTGTTTTAACATTATTAACAAAAGATTCAATCATTTCATTATAAGAATCAGTATATTGAAAAGCCACTTGAATATGCATTTTATCCTTATCACCTTCAAAATAAACAACATTATGTAAAGGTTTTTTTTCTTCATTTAAAAAAGAAACAAATTCTTTAATACCATCAAGATAACAAAAATGATTTTCTCTTCCATCCTCTAAATCATAAACATCAATTGTTAAGCCTTTTAAAAGAAAAGCCGATTCTTGCATTCTTTCACAAATTGTTGTAAACGAAAAATTACATGATTTAAAAATTTCAGGATCTGGTAAAAAACGTACTTTTGTTCCCGTTTTATTAGTTGTTCCAATCTTTTTTAAAGGAACATCCACTTTACCACCATCTTTAAAACGAATAAAATATTCTCCTTTATCTTTATGAATTGTAACTTCCATCCAACTTGATAAAGCATTGACAACACTAGCTCCAACACCATGTAAACCACCTGAAACCTTATAACCAGCTTCTTCAAATTTACCTCCCGCATGTAAAATTGTATAAATTACTTCCGGTGTTGATTTTCCACTTGCATGCATACCAACAGGTACACCTCGACCAAAATCTTCAATTTCAACACTTTTATCTTTATGAATAGTAATAATGATATGGTTTCCGTAGCCATTAATAACTTCATCAATAGAATTATCAACTATTTCCCAAACTAAATGGTGTAAACCCCTTTTATCAGTTGATCCTATATACATACCTGGTCTTTTTCGAACTGCTTCTAATCCTTCTAATATTTTAATCGATTTCTCATCATATGCCATTTAACAACACTCACTTTCTAAATTTTTCAAAGAGAAAATAATACCAAAGTATTATTTCTTTTCTAATTCTCACTAAACATCCTTATTATATCGAACTTTTTTTGATAAAACAAGCATAAATTTATTTTTTTGACCTCATAGCACTCTTTTCGTAATCAAATTAAAAAGAAAAAAGAACCCAAGTTCTTTTAAAAAGTTAAATTAAATAAATCAATTAAAATACCTACCAAAACTCCTATTCCATATAAACTAAATAAAATAAAAAAGTTTTCTTTAAGATTTTTATTAACTTTAAATAAAACTAATAAACCAATTCCTGAACCAGTCAATAAACCTCCTATTAACATTCCTCCAGTAATTACTCCTCCTGTATATAATTCGGTTAAAATAACACTTGCTGAACAATTTGGAATTAAACCTACTAAAGAAGCTAAAAATGGTCCAAAGAAATTATTACTTAAAAGAATATTACTAATTTTATCTTCTCCTAAATAATAAATTAAAGTATTAAGTAAGAAAGTTGTTACTAAAATATAAAAACTAATTTTTAAAGTATGAATTAAACTTGACTTTAAAAAACTATCTTCACAATGACAATCATCTTCTTTACAAATAGAAAAGTTTGGTTTTTCATGTCTTTGTTTAAAAAGAAAATCAATTAAATAGCCAAAAATAATTCCAACTAAAATTTTAATTAACAATATTAAAATAATTAATTTAAAACTTGCTTGACTAGTAATTAAAATAGGTAACATTTCATCACTTGTTGATAAGTAAATTGCTATTAAAGTTCCAATCGTAATAGCTCTACTTCCAAATAAATTAGTTGCTAAAACAGAAAAACCACATTGAGGAACAATACCTAGTAAGCTTCCAAAAAGAGGACCTAATTTTTTATTTTTTAAAATATTTTTCTTTTTTTTAATACCGTGTTCTAAATATTCCATTATTAAAAAAGCAACAAATAAAAAAGGAATAATTTTAAGTAAATCAAATAAAGTATCTAAAACAACTTCCAACATAAAATCACCATGGAAATATTATCATAAATAATAAGTTATTGCAAGTTAGTCTAAATACTACTCATATGTTTTAAAATTTTATATCTGAAAATAAAAAGAAGAGATTTTTGCAAATCTCTTTTAAGTTTATATTGCTTATTAATCAATTGTAATTTGTTTTTTAAGTGATTCAGTTTTTTCTGGAATAACTAAATGAAGTGTCCCATTATTAAAATCAGCTTTAATATTTTCTTCATCTATATCTCCAAAGTAAAATGATCTTTCTAATTTATTGTAACTTCTTTCATGGCGAATATATTTCTTATCATTTTCTTCTTCATTAGTCTCTTTTTCAGCTTTAATTGTAATATTTCCTTTATGACACTCAATTTTAATGTCTTCTTTCCTAAAGCCTGGAACATCAACTTCAACATGATAAGCATTGTCTTTTAAATAAACATCTGAGTTCATTCCTTGCATCTCACTTTCATCAAATAAACTATCTAACATAAATCTTCTTGGTAACATAATATCATCTCCTTTACAATTTTATTACCATATTTATTATTAACTTATTTTAGTAATTATTTACTCATAATTTCACAAATTAAATTAGTTATTTCAGTTGGATTTTCAACACTAAGTCCTTCAATTAAACGAGCTTGTCCATATAAAACTTTAGTATATTTCTCTAAGTTTTCTTGATCATTATTTCTATATAATTCTTTTAATTTTTCACTAATTGGATGATCTTCATTAATTTCTAAAATCTTATTTGCTTTGACATTTTCTCCATTTGGCATCGAATTTAAAACCTTTTCCATTTCAAGTGATACATCACCTTCTGTTATTAAACAAACTGGATGATTTTTTAAACGATTAGTAAATCTTATGTCTTTAACATTAGTATCAAGAACTGTTTTCATTAAAGATAACATCTCTTTATTTTCTTCATTTACTTTCTTTAAAGCTTCTTTTTCTTCTTCACTTGATAAATCAAAGTTAGCATCTAAAACGTTCATAAATGATTTTTCTTGATAAGTACCAATTGTTTTTATAACAAATTCATCTAAATAGTTAGTTAAAAGTAAAACTTCTTTGCCTTTAGAAATAGCATTTTCAACATTTGGTAACATCTTGATTTTATCAATACTTTCTCCTGATGCATAATAAATATTGTCTCCATCTATTCTACTTACATACTCTTTTAAAGTTATAAATTTATCTTCTTTTGAAGAATAGAATAGTAATAAATCTTGCAATAACTCTTTGTTCATACCATAACTTGAATAAATGCCATATTTTAATTGTTCTCCAAAAGCTTCATAAAATTTTTGATAGCTTGCAAAATCATTATTTAACATATTTTCAAGTTCTTTTTTAATCTTAGTTTCTAAACTTTTAGCGATTAATTGAACTTGACGATCTTCTTGCATTGTTTCTCTTGATATATTTAAAGAAATATCTAAACTATCAACGATACCTTTAACAAAACTAAAGTAATCTGGTAATAAATCACTACATTTTTCCATAATCATTACACCTTTAGAATATAACATTAAACCTTTTTCATATTCCTTAGTATAATAATTATAAGGTGCATGTGACGGAATAAACATTAAAGCTTGATAGCTAGTAAGTCCCTCAACTTCTGTTTTAATAACTTTAAGAGGTTTTTCATAATCATAAAATTTATCAGCATAAAAGTCATTATATTCTTCATCTTTAACTTCCGTTCGCTTCTTTTTCCAAATTGGAACCATACTATTTAAAGTTTTTTCTTCCTTAATTTTTTTCTTATCTTTATCTTCTATTTCAACTTCCATTTGAATTGGATACTTGATATAATCTGAATATTTTTTTACAATTCTTTCAATCGTATAATTTTCTAAAAATTCATCATAGTTATTTTCTTCCGTATTATCTTTTAAATAAAGTGTAATTTCTGATCCATTTGTATCTTTTTCACTTTCAGTAATTGTGAAACCTTCTACCCCATCGCTTTCCCAAATATAAGCTTTATTAGAATTAATAGATTTACTTAAAACTGTAACCTTTTTACTAACCATAAAACTAGAATAGAAACCTACTCCAAATTGACCAATTATTTCTAAATTTTTTTCTTTAGAATTTTCTTCTTTAAATAATTCAGAGCCACTTTTAGCAATCGTTCCTAAATTACTCTCAAGTTCACTATCTGTCATACCAATACCATTATCAATGATTTTTAAAGTACGATTTTCCTTGTCAATTTCTATTTTTATTTTATACTCATCTTTATTAACTTTTAAATCACCATTAGTAAGAGCCATGTAATCTAATTTATCAATTGCATCACTTGCATTAGAGATTAATTCTCTTAAAAATATTTCTTTATTTGTATAGATAGAATTAATCATCATATTTAAAAGTTTTTTTGATTCTGCTTTAAATTCTTTCTTTTTCATTATTCCTCCTCCTTGTTGTTAATTTCAATTAACAAGACAATCATAGCATCCAAAATAGCACTTGTCAAGAGAGAGTGCTAAAATATTTTGTGAAATTTTTGTGAAGAAATTTTAAGTCTTAAATAAATTTAAATAAAAAAGATACCAAATTTAAATTAGTATCCTTTTGTTATCAATAATTTTTAAAATTTTTATCTAGCTTCTTCTTGGGCCCTTACTTCTCTAATAACTGTTACTTTGATTGTTCCAGGATATTGCATTTCTTTTTCAATTTTATCTTTAACATCTCTTGCAATTTTATAACTTGTTAAATCATCTACTTCTTCTGGTTTAACAATTACCCTTAATTCTCTACCTGCTTGAACAGCAAAGGTTTTTTCAATTCCTGGAATATTAAGAGTTACTTTTTCAAGTTGTTCAAGACGTTTTAAATAATTTTCTAAAGAATCATTTCTAGCTCCTGGACGAGATGCTGATAGAGCATCACAAATTGCAACAATTATTGAAATCACACTAGTTGGCTCACTATCTCCATGGTGTGATGCAATCGCATTAATAACTTCTTTTGGTTCATGATATTTTTTTGCAAGATCAACTCCGATTTCAACATGGCTTCCCTCAATTTCATGATCAATTGCTTTTCCAATATCATGCAATAAACCTGCTCGTTTAGCTAAATTAACATTTTCGCCAAGTTCCCCAGCTAAAATACCTGCTAGTTCTCCTACTTCAATTGAATGTGTTAAAGCATTTTGACCATAACTGGTACGGAAATGTAGTTTCCCAATAATTTCAATTAACTTTGGATCAACTTTGGTAACTCCTAGTTGAAATAAAGCATTTTGACCATATTCAATAATTTTAGCATTAACATCTTTACAAGTTTTATCATACAACTCTTCAATTCGGGTTGGGTGAATCCTTCCATCTTTGATTAGTGTTTCTAAAGTTATTCTAGCAATCTCCCTTCTTAAAGGATCAAAACTTGATAAAACAACAGCTTCTGGAGTATCATCAATAATTAAATCAACTCCTGTTATCGCTTCGATTGTTCGAATATTTCGACCTTCCCTTCCAATTATTCGACCTTTCATTTCATCATTTGGGAGTGAAACAACTGTAACTGTTTGCTCTTCAGCAACATCAGCAGCATATCTTTGCATTGATAAAACTAGCATTTCTCGAGCCTTTTTATCACACTCTAACTTTGCATCATTTTCTCTTTCTTTAATATAATTAGCAATTTCTAAATCCATCGATTCTTTAACTTTTTCCATTACTAATTTTTTAGCTTCATCTTTAGAAATACCTGACAAATTTTGCAAAACTTTAATTTGTTCGTTTTTAATTTCTTCAATTTTTGCTTGCTCTTCTAAAATAGCAGCTTGTTTATTAATGATCTTTGCTTCACGTTCATCAAGAGTTTCTTCTCTTTTTTGAAATAATAAATCACGTTTATCAATATTGCTTTCTCTTTGATTTAAACGATTTTCTGATTCTTTAAGCTCTTGTTTTTTTTCTTTAATTTCTTTATCAGTTTCCATTTTTAATTTATGTATCTCTTCTTTTGTTTCTAAAATCGAATCACGCTTAATCTTATCAGCTTCTTTTTTAGTATTTTCTAAAATTAATTGACTTTTTTTACTAAGATTATTTCCTCTTATACTGTTAAGGATAATCATAGTTAAAATACCAACAACTATTCCAGCAAAGCCAAGCAAAATGAAAATAAGAATATTATTCATTTTTCTTCCTTTCTTAGTATTATTCAAATTGCAATCCCCGTAATACCACGGTTAAGAACTATGTCTTATTAAACTAAATTATAAATCTATCTAAATAAATATAAAACATACATCTAAATTAATTTTAAGTTGTTTTCAAGATTATGTCAATATTTTTTCAAGAATACACACAAATTTAAATATAGTTGTAGTTACTCATTTAAAACTTATTTTTTATAAAAAATTTTATTAAATTAAATATGATAAATATAATAAAATTGCTACGAATATTCTAATTTTAAACTTTTTTTAATATACAAAAAAACTATAATTTATTATCTTATTGAAACGTAAATAGCAACTAATATCAAATTATTGATTATCATTATTAATTATTAATAATTAACTTATCTTGACGTCAATTTACTAAATTCAAAAATTATAGTAGAAAAAAAAGCAAATTTATAGTATAATTATAGAGGTGATATAAATGAATTATCCAGGTGGAATAAAAAAGTCAACAATTGTTAAAAATATTACCTATAAAAATCGTGGTATGAATTTAGAAAATGATTTAAACTTAACAAATCAATATTATATTGATAATGAAATAGCCTTTATTTATAAAAAGCCAACCCCAATTAAAGTTGTTAAAGCAACATACAATAGCAATGGTAATCGTGTTATAACAGAAGCTTATTATAGTGAACCATCCACAACTGATTATAATGGTATTTATAAAGGTTACTATATTGATTATGAAGCTAAAGAGACCAAAAATAAAAAAGGTTTTCCAATTAACAATATTCATTTACATCAAATTAATCATTTAAGACATATTTTAAAAGAAAATGGTATTTGTTTTTTAATAATTAGGTTTATTGAATATAATAAAACTTATTTATTAAAAGCCAAAGATTTTCTTGATTATATAGATAATGAAAACTTGAAAAATTATAATAAAAGTTATATTTCACTTTCCTATATTGAAGAAAAAGGATATTTAATTAAAGAAAAATTATTAAAAAGATTAGACTATTTAGAAATAGTTGATAAAATTTGGAGGTTATTATGAATAAAAATGTCAAAAAAACAAATAGTTCCAATAAAAATGTGAAAAGAATAAATAAGAATTCAAATGTAAAACTTAATAAAGGTTTTTTTATAGCAATAATTATTGTTCTTCTTGTTACAATTATTTTCTATTTTTTATATGGAATAGAGATTGCTCTTATTACCTTAGTAGGAATTTTATTAATTTTAGGATTTGCTAGATTATTAGATTTAACTAAAAAGAAAAAAAAGCAAAGAAAAATTTTAAAAACTTTTTTAATTATTATTTTAAGTTTTGCTATTATTGGAATGCTTGGAGCTGCAACTTTCATGATTTATATTATAAATACGGCTCCAAAATTCGATACTTCATTGTTAACCAAAAGTCAATCATCAATTTTGTATGATAGTGACGGTAAAGAATTTGCCAAACTTGGTAGTCAGTTAAGGGAAAATATTGAATATGATGATTTATCAGAGGTTTTTATTGATGCTTTAATTGCTACGGAAGATTCAAGATTTTTTCAACATAATGGTATTGATATAGCTAGATTTTCTAAAGCTGCTATCAAACAATTACTTGGACAAGATGATGCAGGTGGTGGATCAACTATTTCGATGCAGGTTATTAAAAATCATTTTACTGATTCAACAAGTACTGGTATTAAAGGTTTAATTCGTAAATTTACAGATATATATTTAGCCGTTTTTAAATTAGAAAAAAATTATACCAAAGAACAAATTATTGAATTTTATGTTAATAATCATGGTTTAGGTGGTGCTTGGGGTGTTGAAGCTGCTAGTAAATACTATTTTAACAAATCAGCTAAAGATTTAAATTT
>CALVPE010000053.1 GCA_944350485.1 uncultured Bacilli bacterium | reverse complement strand
TTTGTTAGATTCTATGACCTCTGTAATTTGCCGTTCTCACTTAAACTCTTGGTAAATAATTTAACATAAAAAAATAAGATATAAATATTAAATTATTTACATCTTAAAGTATACTTGTAATTTGTTTCTATAATTTAGAGATAACTGGTTTCCCATCACTATTTAATAAAACAGTTAATCCACCAGAATATCCTGATTGTCTATAAATATAATTTACTCCAGTTTCTTTATCTACCCATATTTCAATTATATTTACAGTTCCTTGTGAGTATATTTTTACAAATCTATCGTCTGTTTTTGCCATTATAATCTCTCCTTTCATATTATATCTTATAACATTATACCACAAAAAAATAATTACTTTATATTTTTCATATAAAGTAATTTATATATTATTTAATCTACATTCACGCCTTTATTTAATAATCTATTTCCTACAAAGTAAATGCCTAAATTATATATAGCATATACTAATGCACCAACTAACATCATACTTTTAAGTGCGTTTGAACTTACTTCAATATTATTAAATAAAGACATTATATCTGAATTTAGTAATCCTGCAATAAATAATGCTCCAATTGACATAGACGATAATATAATATATATAGCAAAACCTATTACTATTGATTTAATTATTTTTAAATTATTTGACCTATGACCTATTATAATTCCTAATATTCCACTCATCATTATAAATAAAAATTCAAAAAATATTGTAATAATAAATACAAATATTAAGCTAAATACAGAACTATCAAAATATATTGCTGATTGTTCTAAAGATTCTTTCAATATAAGCCAAGTTTCTTTATTTAAAGAGCTAATAGCAAGACAAATAATTATAACAATAAACGAAGTTAATAATGTTATTATTGCTGTTAAAATTTTTGACAAATAAATTGTATTTTTACTTACAGGAAGTGTATGTGTTAAATATGACTCATCCTTATAAACATTTCTTATAAATCTTACCCAATTTCTCATAAAACAATTTATTAATATACTTATTATCATTGCAATAACAACACCACAACAAATCTTGTCAATTATTAGTAATATCAGATTTTGTTCAAAACTTTCAATAATTCTTACTATTATAGAAAAGAATATAGCCAATAAATAAAATACTATTAAAGGTCTATAACACCATTCTAAATCATATTTTAATAATTTCTTTAACATTTAAAGTACCTCCTAAATATTTCATCTATTGAAGCATTCTCTTTTTCTCTTAATTTGTCTGTTGATGAAGTTAATACAATTTTTCCTTTATCAACGAAAATAACCTCATCTAATATTCTTTCAATATCACTTATTATATGAGTAGATATGATTACACTTGCTTCTTCATTAAAATTTGAAAGAATTGTATCTAATATATAATCTCTAGTTGCAGGATCAACTCCTCCCAATGGTTCATCCAAAATATATAATTCGGCTTCTCTACTCATAACTAATATTAGTTGTAATTTTTCTTGCATACCTTTTGACATTTTGCTTATTTTTAAATTTATATCTAAATCTAAATCTTTCAATAACCTAATTGCTTTTTCCTTATTAAAATTATCATAAAATTTATCAAAAAAAGTTATTATTTGTGAAACTTTCATACTCTTATCTAAATATGTTCTCTCTGGCAAATAAGATATAATTTTTTTAGAATTTATACCAGGCTTTTCTCCGTTAATCAGTATTTCTCCACTTGTGGGAATTAATAAATCATTAATTAATTTTATTAATGTTGTTTTTCCCATTCCATTTTTTCCAAGTAATCCTACAATATTTCCTTTTTGAATAGTTAGATTTATATTACTTAGAATTTGCTTTCCATCAAATTCTTTACATAAATTATTACACTTAACTAATTCCATCTTTACCTCCTTCTTGCAAGTATTTTATTGCTAAATCGTAATCTATTCCAATGTTTTTCATACTATTAAGATAATTATTAACTATTTTATTTGCTAATTCTCTTTTAATTTTTTCAATCATTTTTTCATCTTCTGTTACATATTTGCCATTTGTTCTTTCTGTATAAATTAAGTGTTCATTTTCAAGTTCCACCAATGCCTTTTGCATTGTGTTTGGATTAACCTTCATTATAAGTGCTAGCTCTCTTACAGAAGGTATTTTCTGTCCTTTTTTAAATTTACCAGAAACTATTTCAATTCTTATCATTTCAACTAATTGAATATAAATCGGTCTATCATTATTAAAAATCTTATCCATAATCATCTCCTTTCTTTATTGTATTACTTGCATAATACAATGATACTGTATTATATAAAAATTGTCAATAAAAAAAGAGTATTTTTTTAATTTACTCCACAAATTACTATTTATTTTTTTTAATTTTTTCATAAACTGCTAAATGCTACAAATTATTTACCACATTAATTAAAAACTTGAATTTATACTATAGAAACATATAGAAATAATTTAATTAATCATGAAAATACAATTTTAATAATATAATATAAGTTATCATTTTATTTGAAATCAACTTATGAATTATATAGTTTGCAAGTTTATATTTTCTATAAAAGATAAAAATCTAATTTTAAGTTTATGATTTATAATCATAGTAGATAATGTTTTTAATTTCAAATCTCCTTTCAATTTATTTTAAACTTTGACATATTGTTCAAACCAGTTTGTAAACTCTTTAATATCTTGATATCTATTTAAATCATCATTGGAATTAGCATCTAAATAAGTTACTATTTTTCCTTTTTCAATAATAATAATACTTGGAGCATATTTAACCGTTTCTGATAATTTAGTCTTTTTAAAATCAGCAAATGGAAGAGAAATAAAACGAACTTTTTTTAATTTCATATATTCTTTAAAAATATCTTCACAAGAAATTGGCATACTACAAAAGTTATTATAAGTAAAAAGAACAAATGATTTCTCTTTATTTAATAAGTTTATAACATCATCAGCATTTGATTTAATAAATTCCCCTTTAGCATAATAGTTTTTTTCTAATTGTATTAATCCTTCTTTATAATTATCATGATTTAATCTTGTACATCCTATTAAAAATATAAATGATATAATAACTAATAAAAATATTTTTTTCATGAGTTAACCTCAGTTAAATTATTAAAATCTATATTATGATAATTTACCTTCCAAAAATCATATTTTGTTTCATTATCATTGTTGTTAATAGTACTAATTGCGTGTTTTCCCTCATAGTTCCAATAACCACCAATATTATATATTTTCGTTTCATCCCAACCTAAAGCTACTAACATTTTTTTTGTAAAATTAGCATATCCACCTGCACCACAGATTAAGAAAATATATTTATCTTTAGGAAAAAGATATTCAAGAATTGGCATTGATTCTTTATAATTAGCTATATAATTACCTTTCTCATCTATATGAAATAAAGTTTTACCTTCATATAAATCATGAACATTTTCACTAGCCTTTTGATCAATATATTCTTGAGGAAATTCCGTTAAATAAGCATATGGCACAACTTCAAAACCTTCAATAAAACCAGTTAAATTTCTTTCTCCTCCTTTATTTTCCCAAGTTGCACTATCTTCTAACAGTCTCATATCACGATAAACAGTATCACTTCGTCCTAAATAATTATCAATTGTTGTTTCATTAATATTTTTATCTATTCCATAAACTCCTCTTAACCCCTCTGATAATTCTTGTTTAGGTAAAGGTTTTTCTTTAATATTATAATTTCTAATATTTATAAAAACACTTGTTCCTAATAAAATGGTTATAATAATTAAAATTAAATTTTCTTTTTTCATATCATTTTCTCCTTCGTATATTATTATAACTTTAGATCAAGAAAACTAATATAAAACATTAATTGAAATTACTCAAGTTTAACTTGAGTTCCTAATTACCACAAGTATCATTTAATTTTAGAGGTATTTTATAAGTTATAGTTTTATTATTTTTATCAGTAGCATTTATTCTTAAATATAAAGTTTCATTAGAGTAGACCTTACAAGATCTAGAATAATCAGCAACTTTAAATTCAACATTTTTTAAATAGTCTTCTAACTTAATTGGTTGTTTATTGATATAATTACAAGAACTTATTCTTTTTTCAGTATCAACATCAACTTCATATAAAACACATTCAATTTTTTGATATTCAGTTTTATCATCTCCCCCACAGTAATTAACATTATTGATATAAATAGAAGTTTTTTTAGTATTATAAGCAACACTACCCCAAATATTAAATTCTTGACAATTCGATGAAATAGTTTTAAATTCAAAATTATTATTTTGATAATTTTTAAACAATAATAAACTAATCAAAAACAAGAAAATAATTATTAAGATTAAAAAAATAAGAATAATATTTTTTTTATTTTTAACTTGCATATTTTTATTTTTCCCATCTAATAATTCATCAATACTTATATTAAAATCAACACTTATTTGTTTTAACAAAGAAACATCAGGAAGATTTTTACCATGTTCCCAATTACTTACAGCTTGATAAGTAACTCCGTATTTATCAGCAAATTGTTGTTGTGTCATTTTATTATTTTTTCTAATTTCTTTGATAAGATTTCCTACTTTTTCTTGATCCATCTTTTACTCCCTAAAATTTATATTTTAGATAACATTTTAACTATCTTTTTAGATATTATATCATTTCAAAATGTCAAAAGCAAACATGAAAATTCAAATTTTTAATAAAGATAAAATAAAAGAAGACAAGTTTAGATTATCTCTAACTGTCTTTTTGTTAATATTTTTTTTAATTATCACAATATTTACCAACATAATAATTTATATAAATAGTATTAAGAAAACCTATTCCATCATTATTAATAGAGTAATTTAAAATTGTATAATCATTTTTTTTATTATAATAATATGTTTTTTCATTACAATCTATTTTTTCAAAAGTAGTTAAATAATTATCAATAAAAACTTCAACAGCATCAGGTTGTTTTAAAGTTTTTAATTTTACAAAATAAATATCCATACCACTAGTACCACGATAAAATGTATATTTAGGAATAACTATTTTAACATTATTAGCAAATTCGGAAGTATAAATTGTTTTAAAAAAGGTTTTATTAAATATTAGAAATAAAATTGAAATTAAAAAGATAATTAAAGAAATTATTATTAATATTAATAAAATTATTTTCTTTTGACTTTTTCTTTTTAAATAATGACTATAATTAATTAAATTAGTATCTGAGATTTTTTCAATTACTTTATCATCACTTAATTCTCCATTTAATAAATCATTTACGAAAAAGTCTAATATTTGACATAAAGGTTTAAATAAAGAAATATCTGGTAATCCATATCCATTTTCCCATTTTGATATTAAGCGATCACTTACTCCTAATTTTTCAGCTAATTCAACTTGTGTTAAATTCTTCTTTTTTCGCGACTTAGAATAAATTTTCCTATTTTTTCTTGATCCATCAATATTTTCTCCTTTCGCTTTTATTTTACCTAAAAGAGAAAATTTTGAACATGAACAATTAATAGAGTTTTTAAATTTTTGAAATTTTTTATTATTTAATTTTTCTTGTTTTTATTGCATCGCTTCTTTTTGAGTAAAAATAAACTGTTCCTATTATAAACAAAATAACTAATATTATTAAGGTAATTGTTGCATATTCATCAATAAAACTAGCAACTTTATACCAATTTTCACCCATAATACTTCCTAAAACAGTTAAAATAGTATTCCAAATTGTAGTTCCTAAAGTAGTTAAAGTGATAAACTTCCAAAAAGGCATTTCACTCATTCCAGCAGGAATAGAAATTAAACTTCGAACAATTGGAATAAAACGACAAAAGAAAACTGTCTTTGATCCTTTAGTATCAAACCAATAATCAGCTTTTTCAATATCTTTAACTTTTAATCTCAAAACTTTACCAATTTTACCAGAAATAATCTTAATAAGTCTCTCTTTATTTAAAATTTTTCCCAAAAAATATAAAATAATAGCTCCTAAAACCGATCCAATTGTTGAAGCAATAATAACCCCTAAAATTGTTAAATTTGTACTATTTGTCATAAAACCACCAAAACATAAAATAACTTCTGATGGAATTGGTGGAAAAACATTTTCTATCATAATAAGTAATAAAATACCTAAATAACCAAATTGGTTCATAATATTAATAATAATTTCTTGCATTTATAATCAACTCCTCATATCTTTTAATTTATTTAAATTTTTTTAAGTTCTACTAATTTTTTCTTTTAAGTAAATTTCGCTTATCTTTGATCTTTAATCTAAAAAAGAAGATTAGACTAACCTATCTTCATTACTTGCTAATAACATCTTGCAAGTGAAGAAGTATAAAATATAAATTTACTCTCTTTTATAACTATATTTAAATAAAATTATTAAATTAATAACTATCTTCCTCTTTCTCTATAAAATTATATTCCTAAATTAAAGAACAAATTATTTAAAATATTATTACAAAATGAATATTAATTAATCTTCTTTAATTTATAATTATATTATAGCATTAAATTTTAATTTTAGATATAATATATAATATAAAAGCTTTTTTTTAATAAAAAAATTTAATTTAAGAAATTAGGTGATAGAATAAATGAAAAAACAAATATTAATTTTTATTTTAATTAGTCTTTTAATTATTTCACTAGGATTTACTTTTTATCTTGTTTTAAAAGTTAAAGATAATCAAGAAATTAAAAATATAACTGGTACTATTTTAGAAATCCAAGACAATAATATAACTATTCAAGATAACAATAAATTCATTTATATTTTTAAGCTTTTAAACTTAGAAAAAAATAATTTAAAAGTTGGAGATAACATCTCCATTAATTATTCAGGTATTTTAAATAAGAAGAAAAAGAAGCAAAATGTTAAAGTTATAGATTTTGAAAATTTAACAATTACAAATAAGAAAGATCTTTTTGAAAATTTTTATACTTTAGCTGCTAACAAAGTTCAAAAAATGTCTTTAGATGAGAAAATAAGTCAGATGTTATTAGTTCGTTATCCTGATGCTAAGGGAGTCGAAATTTTAAAGGAATATCAGTTTGGAGGTTATCTTTTCTTTGCTAAAGATTTTAAAAACAAAACTGAAACAGATGTTAAAAAAATGTTAAATGAATTACAAAAAGTAAGTAAAATTCCTATTTTAACAGCTGTTGATGAAGAAGGAGGAACAGTTGTTCGAGTAAGTTCAAATGCTAATTTAGTACCAGAAAAATTTAAATCTCCACAAATATTATATAATAAGGGAGGGTTTGAAGCAATTAAAAATGATACTATTAATAAAAGTAAAGTTTTAATTAATTTAGGATTGAATTTAAACTTAGCTCCAGTTGTTGATGTTTCAATTGATCCAAATGATTATATGTATCAAAGAACCATTGGAAAAGATACTAATATTACTTCAACTTATGCCAAAACAGTAATAAAAGCTAGTAAAAATCTTGGAGTTTCTTACACCTTAAAACATTTTCCTGGCTATGGAAATAATTTAAATACACATTTTGGAACGGCTTTTGATGAGCGATCTTTTGAGGATATTGAGAAAAATGATTTACCACCCTTTAAAGCTGGAATTGAAGTTGGAGCAGAAGCTATTTTAGTAAGTCATAATATTGTAACAAGTATCGATAAATATAATCCTGCTTCACTATCATTAAATATTCATAAGCTTCTTCGGCAAGAATTAAACTTTACTGGCATTATCATGACTGATGATCTATCTATGGGAGCAACTATTAATATTCCTAATGCTTCTGTTAAAGCTATTCAAGCTGGTAATGATTTAATTATTACAACTAATTATAAAAATGATTTTAAAGTTATTAAAGAAGCTATTCAGAATAAAACTGTTGATGAGGACTTAATCAATAAAGCTACAACAAGAATAATTGCTTGGAAATATTACAAAGGTTTAATAAATGTTTAAAAAACAAAGATTTTTCAATTTCTTATCTTTGTTTTAATCATTTTTTAAAAATTCTTCTAATAAATCTATTTTTTCTTTACTACTTAAAAAAGTATAATTAATAGCATTACGATTTATTCGATCAAAATCAGCTTTTTGAAAAGAAAAATATTTATTTAACTTTTGATATTCTTGATTTAAAGTAATATTTGAAACGGTTCGGTTATCAGTATTAATGGCTATATCAATATTTTTTTGATATAGCTTTAAAATAGGATGATCTTGATAAATTTTAAAAGCATTGGTTTGAATATTACTAGTTGGACATATTTCTAATAAAATATTTTTATTTTTTATTTCTTTTAAAATATTTTCATCATAAATACTAAAAACGCCATGACCAATTCTTTTTACATCTAATTTTAAAATGTCTTTTAAGTCTGATAACCCTGTTTCACCAGCATGTACTGTTAAAGGAATGTTTTCTTTTTGAACAATTTTTAATAAATTTAGATAATTTTTTAAAGGATATTGTTTCTCATCACCTGCTAAATCTAAGGCCACAACTCCTTTTTTTAAATATTTTTTAGCTACTTCAATAACTTGTAAGTTTTTCTCTTTTTCTAAACCTCGCATTAAACACAATATTAAATTTGTTTTAACTTTTTCATTTTTCAACCCTTTTAAAACACTCTCAATTACTTCTTCTAAACTCAGTCCTTCTTTTGTATGGAAAAAAGGAGCAAATCTTATTTCTGCATATATAACATGATCATTTTCTAATTGCTTAACTAAGTCCCTTGCTACTAGCTCCAGATTTTCCCTAGTTTGCATTAAGGATAACGGAAAAGTGAATTTAGTTAAATAATCTTTTAAATTTAAAGATTTACTAGGAGCTAACATTTTTTCTTTTAAAACAGAAATTGGTAAATTAGCTAATTTAGAAGCTAATTCTAAACTCATTGAACCATCTAAATGAACATGTAATTCTATTTTTTTTAAATTTTTCATATTTTTTTCTAACTTTCTTTAATCTTATTAAAAAAATGATATTTTTCATCGAAAAATAAACAAATAATTTTAATTGTAGCAACAATTGGAGCTGCCAAAAGCATTCCAAGAATACCAAAGAAATATTCAAAAACTAATAAACTTAACATCATAGTAATAGGATGTAAAGAGGTAGCCTTTCCAACAATAATAGGATTTAAGATATTTCCTTCTAAAAATTGGACTACAACAACTGTTATCAAACATCCTACTCCAACTAAAGGATTTATCACAAAACCAACAATTACAACAGGAATTCCTCCAATATAAGGACCAAAATAAGGAATTAAATTGGTAATTGCACAAAAAATTG
Organism: uncultured Bacilli bacterium; assembly: GCA_944350485.1. GTDB lineage: Bacteria > Bacillota_I > Bacilli_A > RF39 > UBA660 > RUG591. The sequence goes on along the minus strand of CALVPE010000053.1, from coordinate 15,166 downwards.
CAAATAAAAGTGGAGAAGAAACACCAGAAATTAAAAATCCAATAAGCGATAAAATCATGACTGATAAGCAAGATAAAAGAGTTCCATTAACATAATTTCTTAACATGTCATTTAAAGATTTTTTAATTTTACTTACATCATCACAATATTTATTAGGAACTATCATATTAATATTTTTTGTAACTTTTTTATAATCAAGTGATAAATAAAAGCCAATTAACAAACCTAAAACAATATTTGATATTACTTTTAAAGAAGATTCTAATTTAGAAACAAGACCAGCCAAATTGTCAGTTGCAAAGTTATTAACTGATTCATTAATAGTATCAATTAAATTATCTTTTAAAGTGGTTAAATCAAAATCTGTAGAATTAAATTTACTAAATGTCTCATTTATAAAAACATTAATAGAATTTAACATACTAGGAATTTTTGTAATTAATTCATTTACTTGAGATACAAATTCAGGAACGATTAAAGCGATGATTAAAATTACTAAAAAGATAAAAATTACATAAACAACAGCTGTTGCTAATTTTCTACCCACTTTATTTTTTACAAAGTAATTAATTCCAGGTTCTAAAAGCCAAGCTATAATCAAGCCGATAAACAAAGGTGATAAAATACCAAAAATATTACCGACTATTCCTAAAATATTTGTTTTATCAAGTAAATAAATAACTACAGCTGCAATTGATAAAATCATCATAGTTAAAGTTATTTTTAATAAAATACTACCTGACCTAATAAGTTCATTTAAAGTTTTTGTATCTATTTTTTTCTCTTTATTATCCATAAATTCCTCCTACTTAATAAACATAGCATCTCCAAATGAGAAAAAGCGATATTTATATTCTTGAGCTATTTGATAAGCACTTAATATATATTCTTTTTTAGAAAAAGCAGAAACTAACATAACTAAAGTTGATTTAGGTAAATGAAAGTTGGTAATTAGGGCATCAATTCCTTTAAATTCATAACCGGGATAAATAAAAATATTCGTATTTCCGGATGCTTCTTGAAATTTACCAAATTTAGTAGCTATTGTTTCTAAGGTTCTTGTTGAAGTAGTACCAACAGCAATTATTTTTTTTCCATTTGCCCTTACTTCATTTAATTTATTAGCAACCTCTAAAGACATAGAATAATATTCGCTATGCATCGTATGCTCTTTAATATCATTAACCATTACGGGGCGAAAAGTTCCAAGTCCAACATGTAAAGTAATAAATAAAACATTAATTCCTTTTGCTTTTATTTTTTCTAATAATTCGGTTGTAAAATGTAGGCCCGCGGTTGGAGCAGCAGCGCTTCCAATATTTTTAGCATAAACAGTTTGGTAGCGATTTTTATCTTTTAAATTTTCATGAATATAAGGTGGAAGAGGCATATTACCAAGTTTATCCAATATTTCTAAAAATATACCTTGATAAATCAATTTAAAATGGCGTATACCATCATCTTCGATTTTAACACATTTAGCTTTTAATAAACCATTTCCGAAATTAACTATTGTTCCAAGCTTTATCCTTTTAGCAGGTTTTGCTAATGTAACCCAAGTATCCTCTCCTAAATCCTTTAAAAGTAAAACTTCTATTGCTGCTTTTGTATCTTCCTTTTCCCCAATAAGACGAGCAGGAATAACTTTAGTATCATTTAAAACTAAAGCATCACCTGGCTCTAAATAGTCTATTATATCAAAAAATTTTTTATGCTCTATCTCTCCTGTTTTTCTATTTAAAATCATCAGTTTTGATTGATCACGATTTTCTAGCGGTGTTTGAGCAATTAAACTTTCGTCTAACTGATAATCAAAATCTGTTACTTTCATTTAAATCACATTCCTTTCTAAATTCTTTCAATCCTTAAAAGGTACAATCAAGATAAAAATAAAGTTTAATTATTTATTTTAACCTTATTTTCTTCTTGTAAATTCTTCTTCTGGTGATTTTGCTTCAGGTACTATCAAAGCATTATTTTGAGGTATAATTGTTTTTGGATTAGATAATATAGGTAGAGTTTCTTCTGTTTTTACTAATGAAAAAGTCTCTCTCTGAGTTTCAGCCTTCTTAATTGCTTCTGTATTAATATCAAAAAATTGAATTTTTCGTTTCTCTGAAGAATGATGATCACATGTAGCAGTTGGTTGTTTTTCTCTTCTTACTTCATTATTTCGACTTTGATCTATTGACTTTTTAGCATCTTCCCTTCTATTTGAGCTTCGCAAATTAGCAAAATCACTTCTATAACTTCTAGTATTGGCAGTGTTATTTTGTCTTTTTAGACCTCTTCTTGTTCCATATTCACTTGATTGACTATCCAATCTTTGAGTATTTAAGTATGAAGTTCTACTTGGTTTATAAAATTCATCAAACATTTCAGTACCTAAATTAACAGAAGAATTTTTTTCTTTATTTTTTTGAAATTCACTAGCTTTTTCGGCATACAACTTTCTAATTTCTTCATCATGAAGAGCAAAATTTCTCAATATTTCTTTTTCTTCTTCCTTTTTTTGAAGAAAAAGGGGCACATCAGGTATAAAATTAGATTTTCCTTTCGTCAAAGCTACATGATATAATAATAATTTTTCAGAAATTGGTAAAGAATTATATTTAAAGAACAAATCTTCATATCGTTTAAAATCAACTTGTTGTTTAGCTTTCTGATTCGTATCTCCTTTTTGTTTATTGATTTCTATTTCACATTCTTTTTTATATTCAGAAATTAGTTCTAATTGCTTTTTATATTCCTCGTATTTTTTTAAGACTTTTTCATCTTTTAATATTTTTTTAATATCACTATTTATAAAATCAACAACCCCTTTATTAACAACAATTAAAGTTGCACTTGTTAATATAAGGAATAAAAAATTCAATATAAAATCAACAACTGTTCCTATACCAAAAGGTATAAATATACAAAATGATAACCCTAAATATAAAGGTGATGCTATTAAATTTATTATTATCCTTCTTATACTAGAAATTGTTGAAATTTTTAAATCAATTTGACTTTTTTTAGATTGCAAAGAAGAATAATAAGTATTCAAAATATTCATGAAGTTTTCTGTGTTACCATAGCAAATCACTTTTGATTTCTTATTTTTTTCACTTATATAATCATATTCGTAAATCGAATTTGATAAATCATAATTACTTATTCTTGGGTCATCCTTTGAAACTTTTTTAACATTTAATATTTTCATATATTTTAATTATCCAATTTATAATTACGTATTCCTTTCTTTATATTTTTTAACCCTCTGAATTATAAAAATAAATTTTCTTGATAATTTACTCCAAGATGTTTATAGGTTTTGGCAGTAGCTACTCTCCCTCTAGAAGTTCTTTTAATGAAGCCGTTTTGAAGAAGATATGGTTCGCATACATCTAATAATGTTGTTACTTCTTCGCCAATACTAGAAGCTAACGTTTCAACTCCAACTGGTCCTCCATTAAACTTTTCTATTAAAGAACTTAAATATTGACGATCAACTTCATCAAGTCCTAAAATATCAACTTTTAATCTATTTAAAGCATTTTCAGCTATCTCTAAATCAATTTTTTCTTTTTTAGCAACTAAAGCAAAATCACGAACTCTTTTAAACAAACGATTAGCAATTCTTGGAGTTCCTCTACTTCTTTTTGCTAAACTTAAAGCTGCTTCATTATCAATTGGCATATTTAAAACTCTTGCTGTTCTCATAACAATAGAAGTTAATTCTTCCACTGTATAATATTTTAATTTACACACAATTCCAAATCGATCTCTTAAAGGACTAGTTAAGTCACCTGCTCTTGTTGTTGCTCCCACCAAAGTAAAAGGTGGTAAATCAATTTTAATACTCCGTGCTTGATTATCAGAACCAATAACAATATCTAAGGTAAAATCTTCCATAGCTGGATATAATATTTCTTCTATAAATCTTGGTATTCGATGTATTTCATCGATAAATAACACATCGCCCGGTTCAAGTGTAGATAAAATTGCTGCTAAATCACCAGGTTTTTCAATAGATGGCCCACTAGCTGTTTTAATATTTTTGTGTAGTTCATTAGCAATAATCATAGCTAACGTCGTTTTTCCAAGACCAGGTGGTCCATAAAGAAGAACATGATCTAGTGGTTCATTTCGAATTAAAGCCGCCTCTATAAAAACTTTAATATTTTCTTTAACCTCACTTTGACCAATATATTCTGAAATACTAGAAGGTCTTATATTATCTTCTATAATTATATCCTCTTCTTCTTTCGAAACATCTGTTAATCTTTTCATAAAACCTCCTATTCGTTGTTATTTAATCATTAAACGAAGTGCTTCTTTAATTTGGTCTTCAACATTATTTTCTTTGTTTACACGACTAATAACATTTTTAATATCTTTATCTTTGTATCCAAGAGCTATTAAAGCTTCATAAACTTCATCCGTTTGACTTCCAGAAATATCACCAGTTACAATTAATTTTCCTTTCAAGTCTAAAATCATTTGTTTAGCTAACTTATCACCAATTTTTGGAAACTTCTTAAGATATAAAATATTTTCTCTTTGAATAGCATCCGCTATTCCATTAATAGAACCCATAGCAATGATTGGTAAAGCCATCTTAGGGCCTAATCCTTTAACATCAATTAATTTTAAAAACAACTCTTTTTCATCACCAGTCTTAAAGCCAAACAAAGTCATCTCATCTTCTCTTAAATGTTGATATAAATAAACTTTAATTTCTTCATTTTCTTTAAAAGCATAAGGATTCGGAACATAAATTAAATAACCTATGCCATTATTTTCAATTGTTATACTATTACTAGTAATATCCATTACTTTTCCAATTATATAACTATACATACTATCACCTTTACGAGTATTATTATATTAAAAAAATAGTAATTTGTCTATAAAATTACTATTATTATTTCAATACTCTTACAAACTAATTTAAAATTATTTCTTCAAACAAATAGTGATATTGAATAGAAATATTATAACCTACCATTGATATACTATCATCAGTTATCATTTTCAATGTTTAATCGGGGTAAAATACTAATCTTTCACTTAATTTCTCACGAAGTTTAAAAGCAAAATCAATGTTTACAAAACAACAATCATTAATACTTACTATAAACATAGAAAAAATTCAATAGTGAAAAACAAATCATAAAACATCATGAAAATTGAAAATCCTTTTTTATTAATCACTATATCTCTTATAAATATTTACTTTTTTATCACCATATTTTTTGCTTTTTAAAAGTTTTAAATTTAAATAATCATCATTTAACTCATCTTTTTCAAATTCACATATTACTAGACCATTAGTATTTAATAAATCATTTTTTAAAATATTATTTAAAATATCATTAATTACAATCATTTTATAAGGTGGATCTAAAAAGATTAAATCAAACTTAATATTTCGTTCTTTAAAATAATTTAAACATTTTAAATAATCAAGATTTAAAACTATACTCTTATTATTTAAATTAAAAGTATCCAAATTTTTTTTTATTACTTTTATACACTCCTTATTAAAATCATTAAAATAAACAAATTTAGCTCCGTTACTAAGAGATTCAATTCCTAAATTACCACTACCAGCAAATAAATCTAAAGTAACACTATTTTTAATATAATCTTGAATACTTGCAAAAACACTTTCTTTAACCCGGTCCATTGTTGGCCTTGTTCCTAAAATATTAAAACCTTTTATTTCTCTTCCTTTTAAAATACCACTTATAACTTTCATTTAACAACACCTATTAAAAAAATTAAACTTTTTCTTAATATTATTTATTAATAAATTAATTTCTGTTTCACATTTTAAATATTTAACATAATCAGGATATTGATATAATTTTTCTTTATTTTTGATTGTTTTTACCAAGCGATAAGTATTGATATCATTTATCAAAAGCTGATTTTTTACTAAATTTTTCTTTAATTTTTTTATTTCTTTAACTACTTCTAAGTTATCTAAATTATCTAATAAATTGTTAATTAAATCATTATATTCCATAATATCACGTATTTATTTTAGCAAATTTAATTTAAAATATCAATAAAGGTATTTAACATATCTAATTTATTTTTAAATTTATCAATTTTATCAGGTAGAGTTAATTTATATTTTTCTTTCATAATTTTTTCAAATTCAAAGATAAAATTGGGATCACGATTTAAATATTTATAAAACTTTGGATTTTCGTGTAAAAATTTTTTTAAATTAGGATCTTTGTTTAAATAAAATTGGGTTTCAATACTCATATTAATCCTCGAAATACTTATAAGTTGGTCGTGGTTGATAATCTTTTAAGGGGGTTTCAGAAACTGTACTTGGGACAATTCCTTTTAAAGCTTCTATAGCTTTATCTAAACTATTTAATCCTTTTTGAACATTATTTAAATCTATTCCTTTAACCATATTTAAAAGTTCTTTAAAAGCCAACGGATTAGAATTATTATTTGTTTGATTTTGATTAAAATTATTATTTAATTTTGAAGTTGTTTTTGTGGTATTTTCATCTTGATAATTATTCCAAATTGTACTAGTTTCTCCATAAAGATCATATAATTCATATAATTTTTGCCAAGTTGTTTTACCAGTTGAAACATAAGATATTAAATGAGGATTTTTCTTTACAAATTCTTTAAATTCTACTTTAGACATAAAACCACCTAATAAATTATATGTAAATTTTGATTAAATAGATACAATTTAAAATTAATTTCAAAAAAAATCATTGTCTTTTTAACAATAATTTTTTTGATTTTGATAAATCTTATAAGCTTTTTCAATCATTTGAAGACCTAGTCCATAGATAAAGACTTTATCAAGATCTTTTAGATTAATTAATCTTATTTCGTAATAATTATCAAGATTGTTTTTTTCTAATTCTTCGCCGCCTAATTTAATATTACCTTTTAAATAATCAGTTAAATAATAGTGACAAACTCCTGTTTCATACTCTTCAAAGCCAAGATAAGTGTTGATTTTAACATCAATTGATGTTTCTTCTTTTACTTCCCGAAGACAAGCTTCTTCTTTAGTTTCATTTAATTCAATTCCACCACCTGGTATAGCATAATATTCTAAAATTTTATTATTTTCTTTTCTTCTTCTATAAAGCAATAAAACTTGATCATCAAAAAAAGTTATACCACGAGAAACGGAACGTTTTTTTAAATTTTTATTCATTAATATTGAAGTCCCCAAACAACTAAATATTTAGCATCTTTTCCACAGACAACACATTTACCAGTTAATAATTTTGCATTCTCTAAAATACAACGGGATTTAAGTCCTTTAATTTCTTTCATTTTCATTTCGCAACCTAAATCACCACACCAGTCAGCTTTAATAAAACCAGGTTTTGTGTTCATTATTTTTTTTACTTCTTCAAGGTTTTTAGCTTCAAAAGTTAATTCATCACGTCTTTTTAAAGCTTTTTGGTACATATCGTTTTGGATAGTTTTTAATAAATTTTTAGTGTATATTGCTAAATTTTCATTTAAACTAACTTTCATTTTTAAGGAAGTATCACGACGAGTAAAAGTAATTTCCTTATTTTCTAAATCTCTTTCACCAACTTCAATTCGAATAGGTATTCCATTAACCTCAGCCTCAGCAAATTTAAAACCGGCTGATTTATCAGTTAAATCAATATAACAAGTGATACCATTTTCTTCTAATTCTTGTTTTATTTCTTCACATTTTTGTAAAACTTTTTCTGTTTTAAAAATTGGAATAATAACTACTTGTTTTGGAGCAATTCTTGGAGGTAGGACTAAGCCTTTGTCATCACTATGAACCATAATTAAGCCTCCAATCATTCTGGTTGTTGTCCCCCATGAAGTTTGATAAACATAATCTAATTTATTTTCACGATTAGCAAATTTAATATCATAAGCTTTAGAAAATTTTTGGCCAAAATAATGACTAGTTCCTGCTTGCAAACTAACTCCATTATACATTAAAGCTTCATTTGTCAAAGTATATTCTGCTCCTGCAAACTTCTCTTTTTCTGTTTTTAAACCAGTAATACTTGGAATAGCTAAGATTTCATGATGAAACCATTTATAAACTTCCATCATTTGTCTAGTTTCTTTCTCGGCTTCTTCCTTGGTTTCATGAATAGTATGACCTTCTTGCCATAAAAACTCACGACTTCTTAAAAAAGGACGAGTTTCTTTTTCCCAACGCAAAACATTACACCATTGATTATAAAGCATTGGTAAATCTTTATAAGATCTAACATGAGTAGCATAATAATCACTAAACATTGTTTCACTTGTAGGACGAATACAATATCTTTCTTCAAGTTCTTTAGATCCACCTTTAGTAACCCAAGCTACTTCAGGAGCAAATCCTTCAACTAATTCTCCTTCTTTTTTTAATAAATTTTCAGGTATCAATAAAGGCATTTGAACATTTACATGTCCTAATTCTTTAAATTTTTTATCTAAAATTTCTTGCATTTTTTCCCAAATAGCATATCCATTTGGCTCAATTGCAATACACCCTTTAACACCTGTATAACTTGCTAATTTTGCTGCAAAGACAACATCAGTATACCATTTAGCAAAATCAACCTCACGACTAGTTATTTTTTCATTTTTCATAAATCCTCCATTTTTAAAGAAAAAAGAATAGTAAAGAAGTCTAAATGACGGTACCATTCTTAGTTTAACTTAATTTGATATAACGGTCTTCCCGGAATAAACACCTCAAGGGTAGGAATAATAAACTATTAATACCCATTTTAACCAACAGAGTTCTCTTTTAATAAATAGCTTATTATATCCCCTCGTCAAAAACTTTATAACTATATACTAACAAATTTTTTCATTAAATACAAGACTTTTGTTAAAACTACATTGTAAAAATTTATTAATTTTTTAAGCCTTATAATTATATTTTTGTAATTTACTAGCTTCTTTTTTTAAATCTCTTTCTTTAAGAACTTCTCTTTTATCATAATTCTTTTTACCTTTGCAAACTCCCAATAATATTTTAGCTTTATTTTTTTTAAAATATAATTTTAAAGGTACCAAAGTTAACCCTTCTTGTTCTAACTTAGATTTTAATTTTAAAATTTCATTTTTATGTAACAGTAATTTTCTTGTTCTTCTTGGGTTATGATTAAAAAGATTACCTTCTTTGTATTCTGAAATATGCGTATTAATTAAATAAACTTCATTACCTTTAATATTAGCATAACTATCTTTTAAATTAACTTTTCCATCGCGAATTGATTTTATCTCAGTCCCTGTTAAAACTATTCCGCACTCAATTTCTTCTAAAACAAAATAATTAAACCTAGCTTCTCGATTAATAACTTCCATCTAACCCTCCAAACTTTTAACTGTAACTTGATCGGAATAAGCGGTAACAACTTTTTTGTATTTTTCATAGTAATTTTGATAACCATTTAAAATCTTATTATTTAATTTATTATAAGGATAAACAATATAGCCATTATAACGATCGGTATAAATTAAAGTTCCTTCAATATTTGAAAATTTAATAGTAGTTTTACCATGATATTCTTCTTTAGTAATATCAAGTCCTAGCATTAAACCAGTTAATCTTTCAACTCCAATTTGACTAGAGATAAAATTTCCTAAAGAATAAATTACTAAAGTATCATCGATAAATTCAATTGGTTCAATGACATGAGGATGGGTTCCAATAATTAAATCAACACCTAAATCTGCTAAGTATTTAGCTATTTCTTTTTGAGCATTAGTAGGATAAGTCATATATTCAGTTCCCCAGTGCATAGCAACAATTAATAATTCAACTTGATCACGGTATGTTTCAATGTCTTTTTTAACTTTTTCTTTATCATAAACATTTACCAAATATTCTTTTCCTTTTGGAACAATTAAGCCGTTTGTATAAGTTGTATAAGATAAAAAGCCGTATTTAATACCATTTTCTTCTTTAATTATAATCTCATCACGATCATTCCAAGAAGAATAAGAACCAGCTGCTAAAATATCTTGCTGTTTATCCCAATAAGATCTTGAATTTAAAATACCCCTTTCCCCTTTATCTAAAGTATGATTAGTAGCTAAAGAAACAAGGTTAAATCCTGCATCAATAAAAGCATCACCTACTTCATATGGAGAATTAAATAAAGGGTAAGTTGATAAACCAAGTTCTTTTCCACCTAAAATAGTCTCCTGATTATAATAAGCTAAATCATAATTTTGAACTATTGGTTTAATATGTTCTAACATGGGTTTAAAATTATAACCATTATAATTTGCATAACGATTAGCTGTTTGGTAAACTGTTCCATGAATTAAAGCATCACCTACCATAACCATACTAATTGTTGCTTCTTTTTTGGAATTAACTGTTTTGTATTCGATATGAACTTCTTGTTTTTTTAAACTTTCACTTCTTTGAAAAGACCACCCAATAATTGAAGATACAATAACTAGAACGATAAAAATTAAAAAGTTTCTAATATTTTTTCTTAATTTTTTGCTTTTCTTTCTTATTTTCATATTCTTCCACCTTTTCTTCTTCAAAATCAATTTGTCTTAATTCCTTCGATGCTTTTACAACTTTAACATTTAACTTTGTTCCAATTGTAAAAATTCTTTTCGTTCTTAAACCGATTAACATCTCTTTTTCACTATCATAATACATTTTTTCAGGAAAAGTTTCAAGTCTAATCATTCCCTCAATTCCATTTTCTAACATAACAAATATTCCAAAAGAAGCAATACCAGAGATGGTTCCTGGATAGGTTTCTCCAATATGATTTTCCATATATTCAGCCATTTTCATATCATCAACTTCTCGTTCACATTTAACGCTTGCTACTTCTCTTTCACTAGAAGTTAAACATATTTCATCTAAAATATTTTCAAAATGAGTAATAGTTTCATCTGATAACCCCTTAGGATTAAAGAAATAACTATGTAGTAAACGATGTGTTGTTGTATCAGGGTATCTTCTAATAGGTGATGTGAAGTGAGTATAATTACGAAGCGCTAAAGCAAAATGTCCGATATTATCTGTTTGATACTTAGCCTTGGCCATACAACTAACCATATAAACTGATAAAACTTGAAAACAATCAGGCCTTTTTTCTTTAATTGTTTTAATAATTCTTTGAATAGTTTTTTGATTAATATTATTTAAGTTTTCTTTAACAGAAATTCCAAGAACTTCTAAAATACTTAAAAATTTTCGAAGTCTTTCATCATTAACTGCTCCGTGAACACGGTAAATTCCTGGTAAATTACAATTACTAATATAAGTTGCTACAGCTTCATTAGCTAAAATCATAAAATCTTCAATTAACTTTTCTCCAGCTCCTCGATATCTTTTTTGAATATCTATAACATTAGCATTTTCATCAACAATTATCTTAGACTCATCAACGTCAAAATCAATATAACCTTTATTGATTTTATTTTTTCTAACAATTGATGCTAATTTTTTCATTTCTTTTAAATTATCAGCAAATTCTTCATACCCCTCAGGTATTTCTCCTTGTTCAATAATCTTATTAACATTTTTATAGGTCATTTGTTTTTTAGAATTGATAACAGATTCAAAAATATCATAATTAATGAGATTACCTTTTTGATCAAGTTTCATAACACATGATAAAGTTAAACGATCAACCCCAGGATTTAAAGAACAAATACCATTTGATAATTGATGGGGTAACATAGGAACAACCCGATCAGCTAAATAAACGCTTGTTCCTCTTTTACGAGCTTCTTTATCAAGAGGAGAATTTTCTTTCACATAATGACTAACATCAGCAATATGAACCCCTAACTCATAACAACCATCTTCTAATTTATCTAAGCTAATTGCATCATCAATGTCTTTTGTATCATCACCATCAATTGTAAAAATCATTTTATCACGTAAATCACGTCTTCCAACTAATTCATTATCTAAAACTTCCGTTGGAATAGTCTTTAATTCTTCTAAAACATCTTCTGGAAATTCAGTTTCAAAACCATTTTCAGCTAAGACTACTTCAATATCACTTCCAGGATCATTTTTATTACCGATTCTTTTTAAAAACTTACAACTTGGATAATTTTTATTATCTAAAAATTTAATAGTTACTAAATCTCCTGGAACTAAACGACAAGTATCACCAGTTAAATAAATTAAATCATTATTTTTAGAAGATATTAAACGGACAAACATTTTTTTATTTTGAATAATAACTTCTCCTACTTTACTTTCATTACCTCTTTTTAAAACTTTAATTATTTTTCCTTCACATTTTTTATTATTTATTTCTCCTTTAGTAATTTTAACTAAAACTAAATCACCATTTAAAGCTGATCCTTTAAAATCGCCAGGAATAAAAATATCTTCTTTAAAATCTGAAACAATTACAAATCCATATTCTCCTTTAGTTGTTTGAAAAAAACCTTTTACAAAATCATGAGACATTTCACTATCACAAAAATTCATATAACGATTATGCTTAGTTACATATAAATCATAGTCATCAACCATTTCTTGAATAGTCTCTATTATTAAAGAATCTAATTCTTTACCATAATTCAAACTTTTAAGAATATCAATTGCTTCTCTTGCTTTTTTATCACTTAATAATTCGCTGATTTCTTTTCTTATTTTTTCTTTCATAAACTCACCGTTCCTAACTAAACATAGTGTATCAAATTTTTCTTAAAAAGTCTATTATTTACTAACTCTAATTTTTAAACTTTTATTAATATTTTAAACTAATTTATTTTTAATCATTGACAAAAAAATGATTAAGATTTTTTCTTAATCACTTCTTTATTTAAATATTTATTATTTATTTAATTCTTCTAATTTAGCAAAAGCTTTATGAATTTCAATATCATATTTAACCATGTCTTTATTACCTAATTCTTTAAGTAATTCTTCTTTTGTAATATTATATTGAACAGTCATCTTATCAAGTTCTTTTTCTATTTCTTCATCAGTTACTTTAATTTCCAATACCTTAACTAATTCTTCAAGAATTAAACGATATAAAACATTTTTAAAAGCTTCTTTTTCAAGTTGTTCTCTTAAATCTTTTTCTGTTGTTTTTGTTAATTCATAATATAGATCAAGACTTGCTCCTTGATATTTTAAGTTTTCAGCAAATTTCTTTATTAAAAGTTCAATTTCTTCTTCAACCATTTCTTCAGGAATATCAACTTCTGTTTCTTTAGAAATAGCTTCTAAGATATCGTCAACAAATTTATTTTCAGCATCTACCTTTTTATGACTTTCAAGATGAACTTTAATTTCATTTTTTAAAGTTTCTACTGAATTTACCCCATCCATAGCTAAATCTTCAAAAAATTCTTCATTTAATTCACGTTTTTCTTTGGTTTTAATTTCATGAACTTTAACTTTAAAAATTACTTTTTGTCCTTTTAAATTTTCAGCATGATAATCTTCTGGGAAAGTAACTTCAATTTCCTTTTCTTCTTCTTTACCCATGCCGATTAATTGTTCTTCAAATCCTGGTATAAATGTATTTGATCCAATTACTAAACTATGATTTTCACCTTTTCCACCTTCAAATGGAACGCCATTTAAAAAACCTTCAAAATCAAGAATAACAGTATCACCATTTTCAACTGTGCCATCTTTAATAATTAGTTCAGCATATTGTTCAAGTAAACGATCAATTTCTTCTTGAATTTCATCTTCTAAAACTTCAACTTTATCCTTTTTTATTTTTAAACCTTCATATTTTTTGATCTTTAACTCTGGCTTAGTTATAATTGTAAAAATAAATTCTACTTCTTTTTCAGAAACATTTTTTACATCTACTTTTGGTTCACAAACAGGAACTAGTTTATTATCATTAAGTGCTTTCAAATAAGCATCTTGAACAACTAAATCAGCCGCATCTAAAAATAAACTTTCAATTCCATAATGTTTAATAAAAATTTCATATGGAGCTTTACCTGGCCTAAAACCATCTATTTTAGCTTTTTTATTATTTTTTTCGTAAGCTTTTTTTAAAGCATTTTTCCAGGTATCCCCTTCTATTTTAATATTGATTTCATGTTTATTATTATTTTTTTTCATATTACCTCCAACAGGTGTTATTATATCTTATCTTTTTTAAGTTTTCAACCTTAATTTATTATTTTTAATAAATTGTTGAAAAACTCAAAAATTTGATAATTGTTAAATTAAAATAAAAAAGATTTATTAAAATCTTATTTTATTTCTAATAACCATTTCTTAAAATTTCAAAAGTTGCCATTGGCCTTCCAAAAGTAGAGGCATCAGCTTCTGTTTTATAAAGTAAATCAAAATAAGCATGTTTCCCTTCAGCAAACCCGATAGCTCCTCCTCGATCTAAAACAATAGCTAAAATTGGATCGTTTGAAATATTTAAGCCTGATATTTTTACAATGGTACCAAAAGGAATGCTACTATCAGCAGCTACTATTCGAATATTACCGAAAGTTGCATCATTATAATAAATATTACCATCTTTAACGTATTGACCACTAGCTGTTTTTCCTGATGTACAGCCGTAGCAATCTGGTCCGTAAGCTGTTATTCTACCTGTATAAGTAGCAAGTGGTGTAATTGTACTAGCAACTGTTAAGTTTGGTGTATATTCGCCCTTAATAGTTATCTCTGGATCTTTATTTTCAGGTTTTGATTCTTCAACAACTCCCACTGCTGGGGGATTTTCTTCAATTGGATTGTTTTCAACTTGATTATTTTCATTATTGTTATTATTATTACTTTTATCATCATTTTTATTATTATCATTTTCACTTATTAAATTATTTTCTTTTTCTTTTTCAATATTTATATCATTAATTTCAAAATTTTCAGTATCAACTTCAACAACTTCTTCTTTTGAATTATTTTCTTCTTGTGCTTTATTATTGGTTTTAAGTGTATTAGCTAAACTAGATGATATCAATATTAATTTACTATCAGTTTTATTTGTTTGAAACTTTAAAGAAATAGCACCTCCAGCAAATACTACTACTAATGCTACTAGTAATCCCTTAACGAAATTATTTAAAATTTTATTCATAAAATCTCCTTGTTACTTATAAAGTATATCATATTTTATTATAGATAGCAAATTCCAAAAAACGGAAATATATCATAGTCTATTTTATTACATTTAAAATATATAAGTTATTTACATTC
>CALVPE010000052.1 GCA_944350485.1 uncultured Bacilli bacterium | reverse complement strand
TTTTTTTAGGTTTATATCATGATAAACCACATTGTTCAAACGAAATAAAAAAAGTAGAAACTATTTATCAAATTAAACCAATAATGACACCTATCGAAAGGAAATTTTATTTTATTTTCTTAGAACTTGGTAATAATTATGTAATAATTCCTCAATTAAATTTAGCTTCTGTTACTAAAAAAATTACTAATAATAAATATTATAATGAGTTATTTAGAAATATTGATTTTGCAATTTTTAATAAAGATTTAACTAAATTATTATTATTGATTGAAATAGATGATAAAACACATAATCAATATAACCGTAGAGATAGAGATTTAAAAGTTAAAAAAATATGTAATGATATAGATGTTGAAATAATAAAGTTTTATACAAATTATCCAAACGAAGAGAATTATGTTTTACATAGAATTAAAACTATATTAAATAAACATAAAGAAATATAAAAGATTATGAAGAAAAATTTTCGTTAAATTGTGTAGTGTATAAGCACTCATATTAGGACATAAAAGAGTAAAATAACTTTAATTTGTTTTAAAATTTTCACTTTTTGACATTTTATAAATTAAAAAGTTAGGAATCAACAATTTGAAAACTTAAAAGTACCAAAAAAAACTGAAATTATTTTTTCAGTTTTACCTTTTTTTTAAACGATTCTTCAATCACATCATCAGAATGATTATAAATTATATTTTCTTTTAAAGGTGCTTTCTTATTTTTCTTTTGCTTTTTTACAAATACTTGCATATATGTCCAAAAAATTCCAATTAAAAGTGCTAAAATGCCAACAAAATAAAATGTTAATTGCCAAGAAGAATCATTGTAAGTTTGAACAGTTTCTAAAAATTTAATCATACTACTCCTACCCTTTTTATTCTATCCATTTTTCTTTCCTTTATGCTAAACGTGATTGTATTTCAGCTATTTTTTCAAAAACCTCTCTTGCATTATCATCATTAAAGGTTTCATATCCTAATTCTCTTAAAGCTTGATCTTTAATTGCATATAATTCTTCGGTTTTTGATAATTTTTCCTCATGCTTTCGTTCTATCTCTTGAACAAATCTCTCATGAGAATCGTTGATTTTACTTCTTGATGCCTTACCACTATTATATAGTGCGTAGGCACTAAAACAGATACCTTCAAAATTAAATTGTTGTTCTTGATTATATAAATATTCATTTGGTTCTGTAAATCCTAATAACTTGGAAACAAAACATAATAAATATTTTAGTTCTTTACTAGATCCAATACTTTGTAAATAATGATATAAATAAACATAAGTATTATAAGTATCACGCGTTCTATCATCACGTAATTTATCTTTGAGTAAAGAGATTAAATTAGATAGAACTTCTATTTCTTTTCGATTAAACCCTTTTAAATCAATTAAACTACTATCAGATAAAGCAACTTTTACTCCTTCATTTAACTTAGTATCAATTTTAATAATATATTCTCCATTAACATCTATTTTATCTAAATCACATTCATCTTTTATTTCTAATAACTGCATTAGCCTCGTAGCTTTTTCACTTGGCCAATCTTCAAGGTTAGCAAGGGCTAAATAATTATAAAGCATTTGTCTTGACACTCCTAAATATTTTGCTAATCTTACTTTTGAAACTCCTATCTCAGATAATATATTACTAATTTTACTCATCCTTGTACCTCCTAAAAATATTGTATCATTTTATAATTATTTGTCAATCAAATTGTTAAAATTGTTAAAAAATGTAAACAAATTTAAAATTTATTTTTTTATAACAAATACCATATTTTTTTATTTTCTTTTCGTACTTCTTTAATAATTCCACCACCAAGACAAATATCACCTAAATATAAAACGCAAGCTTGACCAGGTGTAACAGCTTTAACATTATTATAAGAAACAATTATTTCGCCGGTTTCTAAATATTCGATTTTAACTTTAATATCCGCTTGACGGTAACGAAATTTAGCTGTTGCTTCAGTTGGTCTTAGATCACTAATAAAGTTCATACTTTCTACTAAACAACTATCACTTTTTAAATAATCATTATCTTCACCAAAAGCTACATATAAAATATTTTTTTCTAAGTTTTTTCCAACCACAAACATTTTATCTGCATTACCACCAATATTTAAACCTTTTCTTTGTCCAATAGTATAGTACATTAATCCTTGATGTTTACCAACTACATTACCATTTTCAATGTTAATAACCTTACCTGGCATATTAGGTAAATAATTTTCTAAAAATTCTTGAAAATGTCTTTCTCCAATAAAACAAATTCCTGTTGAATCTTTTTTCTTAGCTGTAATTAAATCATATTCTAAAGCAATTTTTCTTACTTCATCTTTTACTAAATCACCAACTGGAAATAAAACATTTTCAAGTTGTTTTTTAGATAACTGAGATAAAAAATAAGTTTGATCTTTGTTATTATCAACTCCGCGAAGTAAGTCACCATCTTTAAGTCTTGCATAATGTCCAGTTGCTATATAATCACTTCCTAATTTGTGAGCTTCTTTAATAAATAAATCAAATTTTATGTATTTATTACACATAATATCAGGATTAGGAGTTCTTCCTTTCTTTAACTCATCTAAAAAATAAGTAAAGACAAAATCCCAATATTCTTTAACAAAATCAACTCTATGTAAAGGAATATCTAATTTCTTGCAAACGGCTAAAGCATCATTATAATCTTGTTCTTGAGGACAAATAGAATTATTTAAATTTGGATTACCTAAATAATCATTATTAAGACTACTATCCCAATTACGCATAAACAAACCAATAACTTCATAACCAGCTTTTTTAAGCATTACAGCTGCCACCGAAGAATCGACTCCACCAGACATTCCAATAACTACTCTTTTTTTCATAACATCACCATTTTTTCTTAACAATGGATATTATACATCATTTTAAAAAAATTGTAAAAAGTTTCATCATAAAATCTGCTAAAAATGTTTCATAAAGAGTTGAAATTAACAAAATTACACCTGATAAACCTAATATTTTTAAATATCTATGCATAATTTCATGAAAATTAAAAGTTTTTTTCAAAAAAAGAGCTTTAAATAACTTAATTGAAAGTTTTATACTATAAAAAGATAATAATATGTAAACAACTAAATTAATTACTAAATGAGGAAATACATATAAAATGCTACCCAAAATACCTAAAAAGCCATAAACAGAAATAATAATTCCTACAGAAAAACCTATGACAAAACTTTTAAAATACAAAATAAAAGGATTTAAAATAATACCAATTATTGATAAACCAAAGATCCAAATAAGAATCATATAAAGAAAATTAATACTAAAGATATTAAAAAAATTACCTAAATAATTAATACTAGTATTATTTTTAATATTTAAAAAATAATCTTTAATAATTTCACTTAATTTTTGATGATCACTATAACTTAAAATATTTGAAAATAATATTCCGGTTATAAAACCCATAATTACAATTGTTAATAAAAAGACATATTTATACTTATTCTTAGCTAATTCTTTTTTAATAATATTTTTTTTATTTTTCATAGTTCCTTTTTTTTCATTAATATTAATTTATTAACGCCTTTCTTTTATCAATAAATCTTATTAAGAAAAAAGAAAAAAAGTACAATTATTTGTTTTAATTAAACAAAAAATTATACTTTTTAAATTTATTTTAATGAAAAATGTTAAATCTTAGAATATCATTAATCGTAACATAAATAACTAAAGCTAATAATAAGTAAAAACCAATATTATGAATCATATTTTCAGTTTCTGTTTTAATTGGTTTGCCTCGAACAGCTTCAATAATTAAGAACAAAATTCTTCCCCCATCAAAGGCTGGAAAAGGAATTAAATTCATAATACCAACATTTATACTTAATAAGGCAACAAGAATAAAAATACTGTACCAACCAGCTACTCTTGTTTGATCAACAGCTGTATAAATACCAACTGGTCCTGATAATTCTCTTAGACTAATTCGACCTAAAACTAACTCTTTAATCGTTATAAATACTTGTCTTGAAATGGAGTAAAATTTTTTAAAACCAAATTCAATACTTCTTAGAAATCCTTTTTTTAAAGTATTATCGAATTGAATTCCGAAACTATATTTTTTCTCTTCTAATTCTTTACCGGTTAATGGTTTTACTTTATAAGTTAATTCTTGATCATCTCTTAGAATTTTAAATTCACTTTCTTTAGAACCAGCAATTGTTAAATATAACTGAACATCATCTAAGGTTTTCGTTTTATTTCCATTAATAGATATTATTTTATCATTATCTTGAATACCTGCTTCAGCCATTGGCGAATTTTCAATTACATGGGGAATATTAGTTGAAAGATTAGGTGAACCAAAGATAAAACCTGTTAACATTAAAACTAAAATAGCTAAAATAAAATTATTACCAGCTCCAAAGAACATTACTAAAAATCTTTGCCAAACAGGTTTTGATTGCATCAAGTTTTCTTTTTTAATAGTTTTATCTTCTTCTAAACCCTCACCTGCTAATTGTACAAAACCACCAATTGGAATTAATCTTAAGCAATAAGTTGTTTCGCTAACTTTTTTCTTAGCTTTTCTTTTTTTATCTTGAATTTTTTTTGTTGACCATAAAACTGGTCCCATACCTATCGAAAATTCATAAACATGAATTTTAAATATTTTAGCAAAAATAAAATGCCCAAATTCATGAACTAAAACAATAAGTCCTAGTATTAATATAAAATATATAAGTGATATCATTTCTTCCTCCTATAAAAAACTTCTAATTACAATATATGTTAACATAACAAATATTATACTGTCAAAACGATCAATTATACCTCCATGTCCTGGTATTAAATTACTAAAATCTTTAATATTTTCGCGTCTTTTAATACTAGACTTTATTAAATCCCCTAGTTGACCAATTAAACTTAAAAATAAAGTAAGTAAAATAACAAATAAAATATTTTCAACTTTAAATAATAAGATATAGATAATACTAGCAATTATAGTTCCCATTATACTTCCACCAATTGCTCCTTCAATAGTTTTGTTGGGAGAAATCAAGGGTGCTAACTTATGCTTACCAAATAATTTTCCAGTAAAAAGCGCAAAAGAATCAGTTATAATTGTAATACTAAAAAGATAAATAATAAGTTTTAAATTTAAATTTCTTAAATAAATAAAGTTTTTAAAAGCTATTCCTATAAATAAAATAATCCCAAGTAAGTAAAAACTATCCTTATAATCATATTTATCTTGATTATTAATAAATACTAATAAAGCTAAATTCAAAAGAATAGAAATTAAAATAACTGGATATAGATAAGGCTTTAAGAATTTAAAATCACATAATATAATGAAAATTGTTTCAAGATAAGTTAAAATTTTTACAATAACTGGTAAATTCGGCTTTAATCTCATTAATTCATAAACTGATGCTAATCCTAAAAGAACTGCTAAAATCTTAAAAATAATTCCTCCATATAAAATAATTGGTACTAGAATAATTGCCATAATAATGGCGCTAATAATTCTTTGTTTCATTAAACCTCCCTATTACCTACATATTAAATTATATCATTTATAAGGAAAATAGCAAGAAAAAAAGAGTATTTTCTACTCTTGTGTGTAAACATTAGCAAAAGTTTTATTTGCTTTATGTTCATATTTTAATATTCCTGATACAGTTGTAAATAGCGTATCATCGCTTCCTCTTTTAACATTTAAACCAGGATGAATTTTAGTTCCTCTTTGACGATAAATAATAGAACCAGCGGTAATAAATTCTCCATCACCAGCTTTAGCTCCTAATCGACGTCCAGCCGAATCTCTACCATTAGTTGAAGAACCTTGTCCTTTTTTATGAGCAAACAATTGAATATTTAATTCTAATTTCATATCTTAGCACCTTCCTTTATTTGAATATTTTTGGGATAATTTTTACTTAATTCAGTTAATAATTCAAACATATTATTAATTAATTTTAAAGTAACATCATCATCTTTTTCTATTTCAATTTCTAAGCCATCATTTGTCTTTTGATAGAAAAGAGCTTTTTTATCAATAGCTAAAATACCATTAATAGTTGTTATAACAATACTTGAAACAGCACTACAAACAATATCTTTTCCAAAATCATCATACATAGCATGACCTGTTATTGAAATATGTTTTTTGGTTTTAAAAACAGAAATCATAATTAACCAATTTTTTTAATTTCAACTTTTGTATATGGTTGTCTATGACCTTGTTTTTTTCTTGTTGAGGTTGTGTTAGGTTTATATTTAAAGATTTTAATTTTAGAACCTTTACCATGTTTTACAATAACACCTTCAACAGTTGCTCCTTTAATAGTAGGATTTCCCATATTGTTACCTAACATTAAAACTTCATCAAAAGTAACTTTGTCTCCTGCATTACCTTCTAACTTTTCAACATAGATAATACTTCCTTCTTCAACGTAGTATTGTTTACCACCAGTTTTAATTACTGCTTTCATATATCCTCCTTTTAATACTAGACTCGCTTTTAAGGTACAATTACTTGTTTTTAAACCTTTTCAAGGCGGTTTGAGCTAGAGGCTTCAAACATTAAAGATTCTACCATAAAATTTAGACTTAGTCAAACATTTTCTTGATAATTTCCCAAATAAATTCTAAAAAAAGTATAGTTTATCCTATTATTTGTTTAATTTAAATTGACATCTCTTAAATATATATATTATACTATGTCCATAAAATGTATTTTGAAGTTGAATCAATATGGTAATTTAACAATGGTCTTAGTAATATACTAATAACATTTATAAAACAAAAAATATGAAATTTAATAAATAGGAGATGATAATTCATGATTTATGGTGCTATCGAAGAAAAAAGTGAGAAATTTTACACTCATCTTAAAAAAGTATTTGACTCAATTGAAAATAAACAAACAGAATACAACTGGTTAATCGCAGATTATGAATGCTATCCTACTAATCCAAAGGTAGAAGCTGTGTTCAATAAAGAATATTGTTGGCTTAGCGGTCAGGAGCTTACTGATATTGTTAATACAGAAGATTTTCAATGGATTTGGGGAGTATTAAGTGGTTTTGATAAATCAATTCCTTTATCGGAAATTTTAAGGTATGATTTACCTTATGCCGATGGTTATGGAGGCTTTTGGAAACTTCCATTAACAATGCAGCATCCACTTGCAGAAATAGAAATTGTTCCATGGGATGGTTCCTTGACCTTGATTTTAAGTCGCAACAAAGATATTGTCGATGACTTTAGAAAATATTTTCCTCAAAGCGAGAAATTAGAAGATTATAATAGTCGGTTTTAGCAACACAACAATCAGTTGCTATAACACTAAAAGACCTTACTTACATAAGTAGGTCTTTTTATATGAATATTTTATCTTAAAACCAGTATCCTACATGAATACTGTTTTTTGTTATAGATTTATCATTCCCATTCAATTGTTGCTGGAGGTTTAGAAGTTATATCATAAACTACTCGATTAATATGATTAACTTCATTAACTATTCTTTTGGAAATTACTTCTAATACTTCATAAGGAATTTTGGAAAAACTAGCTGTCATAAAATCATTAGTATCAATGGCTCTTAAAGCCAACATATAATCATAGGTTCTTTCATCACCCATAACGCCAACTGATTTTATATTAGTTAAAACTGCAAAATATTGACTAATATTTTTATCTAAATGATGTTTTTTTATCTCTTCTCGAAAAATATAATCAGCATCTTGTAAAAGAGCTATTTTTTCATTTGTAATTTCTCCAATAATTCGAATAGCAAGTCCTGGACCAGGAAAAGGTTGTCGATTAACTAAATTTAAACTTAGACCTAGTTCAATGCCAACTTGTCTAACTTCATCTTTAAATAACTCTCGAAGTGGCTCAATAATTTCTTTAAACTTAATATTTTCTGGTAATCCTCCAACATTATGATGACTTTTAATTACTGAACTTTTTCCTATTCCTGATTCAACTACATCTGGATAAATTGTTCCTTGGACTAAATAATCGATTGTTCCTAATTTTGAAGCTTCACTTTCAAAAACGCGAATAAATTCTTCGCCAATAATTTTTCGTTTTTTCTCGGGATCAGTTACTCCTTTTAATTTTTCTAAAAAACGTTCTTTAGCATCAACTTTAATAAAATTAACATCTGATCTATTTCCGAAAGTTTGAACTACTTCTTCAACTTCACCTTTACGAAGAAGACCATGATCAACAAAAATACAAGTTAAATTAGCCCCAATAGCTGCTGATAATAAAGAAGCTGCAACACTTGAATCAACACCACCTGATAAGGCACATAGAACTTTTTTATCTTTAATTTTGGCTCTTAATTCAAAAATTTTATTTTGAACAAAGGTTTCCATTTTCCAAAGGCCTTGGCAATGACAAATATTTTTGACAAAGTTATCAATTATTTTTTCCCCATTTTTAGTATGAATTACTTCAGGATGAAATTGAACACCATATAAATTTTTCTTTAAATTAGCAAATCCAGCTATTTCACAACTTTCAGTTTTAGCAATTTTTTTAAAATCATTTGGTAATTTTGAAACATAATCGGTATGACTCATTAAACAAATATTTGGAGAATTAAGTCCTGCAAATAAAGGTATATCAGGAGCAAATTCAACTTTCATTTGGCCATATTCACGTTTACTAGCTCTTTTTACTTCCCCACCAAGAAGATGAGCCATAAGTTGCATACCATAACAAATTCCTAAAATAGGAATTCCTAGTTCAAAAATTTCCGAATCACAAGAAGGAGCATCTTTTTTATAAATACTAGCTGGTTCACCTGTAAAGATAATTCCTCTAGGATTAATTTTTTTTATTTCTGAAATTGTAATTGTATATGGATGAATCTCAGAATAAACATTTTTTTCCCGAACCCGACGAGCAATTAATTGATTATATTGCCCTCCAAAATCAATAATTAATATTTTTTCTTGCATATACCCTACTCAACATCCTTTTGAAAAACATCATGAGCTCCGCCTTCACGAATACTAACGTTTGAAACAAGAGTAAGTCGAGCTTTTTCATGTAATTCTTTAATAGTAATAGCTCCACAATTACACATTGTTGATTTTATTTTTTCAAGAGTAACATTTAAATTTTCCTTTAAAGAACCAGCATAAGGAATATAGGAATCTACCCCTTCTTCAAAAGTTAATTTGGTTTTGTTACCACCTAAATCGTATCTTTGCCAATTTCTGGCACGATTCGATCCTTCTCCCCAATATTCTTTATAGAAGGAACCATTTTTCTTAACAATTTTCGTTGGACTTTCATCAAAACGAGCAAAATAACGACCCATCATAACAAAATCAGCACCCATTGCTAAGGCTAAAGTTATGTGGTAATCATGAACGATCCCGCCATCTGAACAAATTGGAATATATTTGCCAGTTTCTTGAAAATATTCATCCCGAGCCGCACAAACATCCATTAAACTACTTGCTTGTCCTCGGCCAATTCCTTTGGTTTCTCTAGTTATACAAATTGATCCACCACCAACACCTACTTTAATAAAATCAGCTCCTGCATCAGCTAAATACTTAAATCCCTCCGAATCAACAACATTACCAGCGCCAATTTTGACATTTTCACCATAATTATTACGAACAAAGTCAATAGTTTCTTTTTGCCAAATCGAATAACCATCACTAGAATCAATACATAAAATATCAACTCCAGCTGCTATTAAAGCCGGAATTCTTTCTTTGTAATCACGCGTATTAATACCAGCCCCAACAATATAACGTTTTTCAGCATCTAAAAGCGAATTGCTATTATTCTTTCTGTCATCATAATCTTTTCGAAAAACTAAATATTTTAAATTCTCTTCTTTATCAAGAATCGGTAAACAACTAATTTTCTTTGCCCAAATTAAATCATTAGCTTCTTTTAAAGTAATACCTTCAAATGCATAAACTAAATCTTCTTTTTTGGTCATAAATGAAGAAATTGAGTCATTTAGATTATCTCTTGATAAACGATAATCTTTATCGGTTACAAGTCCTAAAAATTTGCCATTATCAAGTCCATTACTAGTTATCATAACTGTTGAATGACCAGTTTTTTCAACTAAATCAATTACTTCTTTTAAAGTAGCTGTTGGTTTTACGTTTGAATCACTAATGACAAAACCAGCTTTATTCTTTTTGACATTTTGAATCATTTTAGCTTGAGATTCAATGCTTTGTGATCCAAAGATAAAAGAAACTCCTCCTTCTTTGGCCAAACTAATAGCCATATTTTCACCAGAAACAGATTGCATAATAGCTGATACCATTGGTATATTTAAACTAATCGCAGCCTCTTCCCCCTTCTTAAAAGCAACA
The DNA here is from genome assembly GCA_944350485.1 of uncultured Bacilli bacterium. Lineage (GTDB taxonomy): Bacteria > Bacillota_I > Bacilli_A > RF39 > UBA660 > RUG591. The sequence goes on along the minus strand of CALVPE010000052.1, from coordinate 20,375 downwards.
AGTGGAGTTTTTAATGAAACATTTTCTGGAATACATTCTTTAGTTGTTAAATTAGGCAACAATAAAAACTCACTAAAAGTTCTTGAAATATCAGGTAATATTTTACTCATTTTTTCCTCCTATAATTTTTACCATATTATATATTGAATTTTCAAACTTGGCAATACAAAATTTAAAAATTTTTATTTATAATTATTAATATTAAAAAAATACTATATTTGGTTAGTATTTCTAAATTTATTTATTAACTTTAAAATTTAAATAATAACATTATTTATCTCTTAGCTATAATAACTACTCATTTTTAATTTATCTTTTATCAAACTATTATTGCAGTTTTTATAATTAATTATCAAGAATTTAACATAAATTAACAAACATAATTTATAAGCCTTTATAAGCCACACCAAAACTATTTACTAAAATTAGTTTCAATACTGGTAATAACAAAATGATTATCAAGATACTTTAATCTAATTGTTTTATAACCTAAATAACTATAATTAGTATCGTCAATTCTCTTTGATAAAGCCATAATTACTTTAATATTATCTTCATCAATTAAAGTTTCAATAAAATCATGTCGATATGTTTGAAACATAAATTCTTTAAAAGTTAAAATAACTTTCTGATCTTTCAAATACAAGCGAAGATTATCATCTTCTTGAAAATTATTATTAAATTTTATCTCTTTTTCATAATTTAAATACTGTTTTAAAATCTTTTTTAGTTTTACCAATTCTATTTCCTTTTTACTAACTAAACACTCTTCATCTTCAAGACATTTATTATAAGGAAGATCGCTACTCCAAATATAATAAGTAATGAAACTCAAAAGATCTTGATTGGTAAGATTTTGATTATTAAAATTATCAAGACTATAGAAAACACCACGATTTAATTTAATGAAATTCAAAACTTCTTCTTTTTTTATTCCATAATCTTTTTTTATATATTCTTGACATACTTCTTCTTTATTTATTTTCAAATCATTATCTTCATCTTTTTTTAAATAGTTATTATAAAGAACAATAATTAATAAAATTAAGGCAATAAAAATAATAATTGTAAATAAAATACTAATAAAACTTTGAATTTTCTCATTATAATTTTGAGAATTATTTTTGAAATTATTATTTTCTTCCTTATTTAAAGGATTAATAATTTTCTCTTCCTTAATAAAATCTTTAGTTTTTTTATTGGATTTCTTATTTTGATAATGTTTTGAATTTTCAAAGTTATCTTCTTTTTGATAATTATTTTTTATATTTTGATTTGAATTTTCTTCTAAATTATGCTTATATTTTAAAACATTTCTTTCGGTTTGATTATTTACTAATTTCTTTTTAGCATCTTCATTAGGCATAAAATTAGAACCTGCTAAATCAACCCCATCTAAAATCTTTTTTTTAGAAGTATTTTTATTATAATGATAATTTTTATTATTTGTCCTTTTCTTTTTATTCATAAAAATCCTTATTCTTCAACCTTAAATTCTGTTAAACTACCATCTTCATTTATAATTTTATTAATAGAATTTGTAGCATTTTTTAGTTTTTGATCGCAAATTTTAGCTAATTTACACGCTTCATTAAATTTATCAATAGCATCATCTAAAGGAACTTCGCCACTTTCAAGTTCTTTAACAATACTTTCTAATTTTTTAATACTTTCTTCAAAACTTAATTCTTTTTCTCGTTCTTTTTTTTCCATAAATTCACTTCCTATTTAATTAATTTTTTTACATTTTGAATATCTTCATTTTTATCAGGATCTAAATTATTATAAATGATGCTTAAATTACCATCTTCATAATCTAAATAATATTTATTATCCCCATCTGCAACATTTTTTTGAAAAGATATCAATTTTTTATTAGCAACATGCATTTTTTCAAATGTTTCTAGATTAATAATTTCTAATTCAGTTTCCCTACTTTTTAAAATCGTTGTTATTCTTTGATATAAATCTTCAATTGATTGTAAAGAATTTTCAGTTAAAAATAAAGTTTTGATAAAATCATATTCTGAATGAAAAAGATTTTTATTAAGAATTAAAATAATTTTAACTGTTAAATTTCCTTCTTTAAAACAATAAATATATTTTTTTAAAACTTGATTATTTTCTCGAAATTCTTTACTACCATTATAAAATTTATATAGTATTCTATTTTTAGTTTTATCAAGATAAATTATTTTATTTTGTTTAATACAATCTCTAGTTGCTTTATATTCTTCAATAACATTTGAATTATTGTTACTTGTAACAGCTATCGTAAATGGATAATTTAAAGAAACTTCAAAATTCAATTTTTTTAATTCCATTTCTTTAGAAATAATTCTAATATTAACAGTATCATAATCAATTTTAATGGCTTCAATAATAAAATTTTTAAAACTATATTTTTGACTAATTTGAATAATTATATCTAATAATAATTTATAATTTTCAAAACCATAAATTTTTTCTAATTGTTCTTTATCTTTTGAATTTTTAAACTTAATATTATTCATGTACGTTTACAACCTCGCTTTCAATATATCCATCTTGTAATTGATTAGTAATTTTGGTTCCTATTTTAAGATGCTTAATGCTTGTAACTGTTTTATTTTGATATTTTATTATCGAGTATCCTCTTTTAATTGTTCCAATAGGATTTAATAATTCAATTTTATTTAAAAGATTGCTATAACTATTGATTTTATCTTTTAATAAATTATTAATATCTATTTTTATAGTTTGAATTAAATCATTATAACCATAGATTTTATCAGAAATTAATATTTGAGGATTTTTAAAAATAAAACTTGTTTTAACTATATTTAACATATCAAATTTACTTTTTAAAAATAAATCTTTTTCCTTTTTTAACTTTTCATATAAAACATCAAACATTTGTTCTTTTATTTCATATATTCTTTGGGGATTTTTTAAAACTTGACTTTTTTTTAAATTAAGAAGTTTTTCTTTTTTTAAAATTAACATATTATTAATAGTTTTATTTAATCTAATTTGAACTTGATTTAGGTAAGTTAAAATATCTTCTTTATTAGGAACAGCTATTTCGGCAGCTCCAGTTGGGGTTGGAGCTCTTTTATCAGCTACAAAATCAGCAATTGTAAAATCAATTTCATGACCAACTGCTGAAATCGTAGGAATTTTAGAGTTATAAATAGCACGAGCTACTATTTCTTCATTAAAAGGCCATAAATCTTCGATTGATCCCCCTCCTCTTCCGATTATTAAAACATCTAAATTATAGCAATTAGCCATTTGAATTTTTTTAACAAGATCATCCTTTGCGTATTCTCCTTGAACTAAAGCAGGAAAAAGAATAGTTTCACAAAGTGGAAAACGTCTTTTGATTGTTGATAAAATATCTTTAATAGCTGCCCCAGTTGGAGCGGTAATAATGCCTATTCTTTCTGGCATTTTAGGAATAACTCTCTTATGCTCTTGTTTAAATAAGCCTTCTTTAGATAGTTTTTCTTTCAATTGTTCAAAAGCTAAATATAAAGAACCTACTCCATCTTCTAACATACTATCAACATAAATTTGATAACTTCCACTTGCTTCATAAACACTTATTCTCCCTGTTACTAAAACTTTCATCCCATCAATTGGAATGAAAGGTATTTTACTAGCATTTCCTTGAAACATAATGGCATTTATCCTTGAATTTTCATCTTTTAAAGTAAAATAAAAGTGACCTCTAGTATGATTTTTGAAATTAGAAATTTCGCCTTTTAAAAAAACAATTTCTAAGTTAGGATCATTATCTATTTTATATTTTAAATATTTATTTAACTGACTAACGGTAATATATTTATTGTTTTCCATTTAAATCCTCATGATGATAAATAGCATCCATCACCCCATTAATCATCCTAACAACATCATAATCACTATAATTTTTAGAAAGTTCAATTGTTTCATTAATACAAACAATAGCTGGGGTATTAGTATAAATTAATTCATATATTCCTAAAGATAAAATAGCCTTATCAACTTTACTAAGACGATCAATTGTCCAATCCTTTAAGTATTTATTGGCTAACTTTTCAATTTCTTTTTGATTTTTTAAAACCCCATTAATACAATCATTAACAAAATCATTCTCTGTTTCTAATTGTTCTTTAATTAATGTTTCAATACTATATTTTACTTTTGTATTATTTAAAATATAAACCTGATACAAAACTTTAATAATAATATCCCTTAACTCAGATCTCGTTTTCATAAATATCACCTACAAAATATATTTTAACACAAAAACAAGATTTGGTTAACAAAAAACATGCAAATAGCAAAAAAAGAGTTTAATTTACAAGAAAAAACAATTATATGAAGTTTGATCTTTTTAAACTCTTTAATTTTAAGATTTTTTAAATATATTTAAAATTTTTTTTATTATTTCGACTAAGAACTTTATAGTTCTAAAAAACAGATTTGGTTTTTGATTTTTAATTATTTCTTCTTCAAAAGTATCATCTGGTTCTTTAATTTCTTCTTTAACTTCTTCTTTTTCGTAAATAATCTCCCAATCTTTATTATAAGCTATCCAATTATCATCAGCAATTTGATACCAAGTATAAAAATCTTGTTCTTTAATGTCTAAAACATTGTAAAGGCCTTTTTTAATGTAACCTAATATTTCTCCGTTTGGTGTTTTTCTAACTCTAAGTTCATCAACTATTACTTCGATTTGTTTTTTATTTATATCCCTTAAAACAGGATTTCCTAGATACTTAAGTTTTGGAACATAGTTATATTCTTCAAAGTTTAACCAATTTCTGCTATACCAATCTTTAGCTTGTTCACTTTCTTTAAACCAACCAAAATGTAAATGAATACCTGTAGATGCTCCAGTCATTCCGGTATAACCGATAATTGTATTTTGATTAACTATTTCTTTTTCTTTAACTAAAATCTTATCTAGATGTTGATAAAGAGCATTATAACCTAATCTTTTAAAATTAATATAGACATAATTTCCATTACTACTAGTATAGCCAGTTTTTACAACTACCCCATCTTCTAAGGGATAAACAGGCAATTTTCTTTCATTAGTACCATAATCTACCCCATCATGTTTTGTATAAACATTAGTAATTGGGTGAATACGATAACCAAAAGGACTAGTAATATAAGGATCAAAATCATGAAATAATAATTTACCATTTTTACTCATTTAATCACCCCTTTATATTTTATTAAACTTGAAAATAAAAGAATAATTAAATTATCTAAACTAATTATGCCAAAACAAAATCTTTATTCAACCATATTACCAATTTTTTTAAAAATAAATTTAATTCCTAAATCAATGATATTTTCAACCTTTTGACCAATTTTTAAAGTTGTTTTTCCTGTTTTAGTAGCATAACTTTTTTCTTCTTCTAAATAATCTTCAATCGAAACATCTTTTCCCGTTTGTAAATCTTTTTCAAATTTCTCAATCATTTGATTAGTTAAATTAATTTTATCATTTTGTAATCTTTCATGATAACCATTAGAATAAGCAAAATAAAGACCTAAAAAGCCCAAAATTAATAAAAAAAGTAAACCTTTAAATATTTTTTTTATATCAAATTTCATAATTTCACCAAAATAACTATACAATTTTTAAAAAGCTATTCTTGTCGTTTTAAAGTATTAATATAATTATAGAGACTACTAGCAATAACTTTTAAAGAATTACTTACTTCTTCAATTGTATTTTCAATTCCCCCTACTTCGATTAATAAAACATTTTTAGAAAAATCTTGATTATAAACACCATCAACACCTGGCCCTTTTTTCTCATAAATTCCTTTAGATAAACCTTTATAATTTGTATTTAAATAATCATTTAATTTGATAATTACTTCTTTATTTTCTAAATAATTTTCGTTTTCAAGACCTAATAAAAATAATATTTTAGCATACTTAACACCATTTATTTCAATGGTTGTATTTTTAACACTATCTCTATGAATGTCTAGAAAATAAGTTAAACTAGGATTTTCTGATTTTCTTTTTTCTAAGAAATTTCGACTTATTTGATAAGATTTACTATAATTTAAACCTTGCTGATTTAAAATATCAATAGTGTTTTCTTTTTCAACTAAAGAATTTAAACCTAATTTTTTTAACTCTTCTTCTAAAATATAACTAGCTGTTTTAACTGTTGGAACGATATTATATAAATCATTTTTTTGATAACTATATTCCTCATTAGTATGGGTACTATAAATATAAATAAGTGGATTATCATTACTATAAGCAACAGGATTAGAAACTAAGTTAGTATTTTTATCTTTTAAAGGAGTCTTAGTTTGAAAATGATTTTTAGTTAAAGAATTTATATATAAAGAGACAAAATCAATTTTATAATTAGACATATTTTGATGATTAAACTTATAAGTTAGAAAATTACAAAATGTTAATTTACTACTTTTTAAATTTAAAATAGTACTAAGATATAATGTACTTGCTAATATTATTAAAAGAAAAAAAATTCCTACTTTTTTTAGCTTCATATTATCACCGCTTAATTATATGTTTAATATTAAAAAAAAGAAGTAGTTATTCTGTAAAATAACCTACTTCTGTTAAAGATCTAGAGTCCCCTATAACCTTTTTAAGAGTAGTTGAATTTTTATCTTTATAAAGAAGAGCAATTGAACCTCCGCCATCTAAATTAGTACCTGTTTGACAGTTTAAACTTAACATAATATTAATTAAATTATTTCTAGTTAAATTTTTCCCCGTAATAAGAACGAAGTTATTATCATTAACTTGACAAATTGCTTGGCGATCTTTTTTACTACTATAAGATGGCATATTAGTCGTAATTGAGCTTTTAACTCCATTTTCTATTAAAGGAGAAGCGAAAGTGAATGTGTTTCGAATTCCGGAATTAATAACTGATTGACTCCAAGTTTTTTTAGCATTAATTTCTGAAGTTGTACTTGCTTTTTTATCAGTAAAAATTCGTAATTTATTATTAGAATCTACTCCTGCTACAAACCAAGTTTTATAAGCTTTATTATAAGCATTCCGAATAACCTTACCATCCGTTATTACAAGAGTTCCAACACTTGTTTTATTATAGCTAGAATATTTATCAACACTAGAAGCATCAAAGGTATCTTTTAAATAAAAACCACTGGCATTAAATCCTACTACTAACTTATTTTGTAAATTATATTTACTTATAGCTTTTGATAACAAAGTACTAGGTCGATATAAATTTTTACCATATTCTGGAGAATCAAATTTATTTAATTGTTGATAAGGATTTCTAGCCCAAACTCTCGTTAAATAATAATCATTTTTTTTCGTAATATAAACTTTTAAACTAGCTGTTTCGCTAATAAAAACAGTTTTTTCATCTTGATTTACTGGTGTTATTGGTGGATAATAAGTATTATCAATAATACTACACTTAAACAAACTTTCATTTCCAGCTTGATCATACATTTTTACATAAATATTACTAGAAGTTTTTGCAGGATATTTATAAGAAATGGCAGTTGTTGATTTAAGCTCTTTTTGATTATCAAGATAAACATATTTAGCTATTTTTTCACTAGCAAAAAGAACTTTTATCTCCGTGCTTTCTTGTTCTAAAGTTGCTTGACAGGCTCCGTTTGGTTTAGTTGTATCAATATTTGATATAGTTATTTCTTTTTTTATAACTTTTTGATTTTTATCATATACTAAAAAGGAATAAGTGCCATTTTTTAAAATTGTGTAAGTTGCTATTTGACTTTTAGTTGTAACATCGTTGGGAAAAACTAAATATGAAAAATTATCGCCTGTTACATTAATAGATACATTGATACTTTGATTAGTAGGAGTTGTTTCATCAACTGTAATCTCAATTTTTAAGGGATCATTAATAGGAGTTTGAATATTATCGTTCGAATCATCTTTTTCTAAAACTTCAACTATTCTTTTTTGTTCTAAAGTTTTATCATCTAATTTCAATTGATAAATAAGTGTATAAGTTCCTACTTTTGTCGTATCAACATCACCAGTTATCAAAACTTGATTAGTTAAATCATCACCATTAGCATTATAGGCTTCATAACCAGGTTCTTTATAATTATCGTTTTGATATAGTTGAATATGTATTTTTCCCTTTAACTCTAATCTTGCTTTTTGATTATTATTTTCAACTACTTCTACCCTTCTTTGCAAAATAATATCTCTATACTGATAAGTAATAACATAATTACCAATTGTACTAATATCAACATCTCCATATATTAAAACATCAGAATTAGCTAAATTTTTATATTCATCATATGCATAATAACCAGGTTCGATATAATTATCACCTTGTTTTAAGGTAATGTATTCTAACCCAACTAAATTAAAAGTAGGATTTGTTTTAATTTCTTTTATTTTATCATCTTTAAGAGTAAAAAATACAATAATCAAAACTAAAATCAAAACTAATAAAATACTAGAAATAATAACAAAAATTTTATTTTTTTTAATAAAATCTAAATTCATATAACTACCTCTTAATCTTAATATAATTTTATAACAAATAACTAATTGTTTCAAGAAAATAATATAAAAAGATAAAAAAAAAATTAATTAAGTAATTTTACTAGTAAATTTTTTTCTTCTTCTAATTTAGCTTTTTCTTCTGTTACTAGCTTTTGAGGAGCTTTATTCAAGTAGCCAGGATTACTTAATAATTTTTCTCGACGAATAATATTAGCTTTTAAAGTATTAATTTGTTTTTCTTTTAGTTCTAATTCTTCTTTAGTAATAACTTTTTCATAATATAAATTTAAACTATAATAATTATTAGTAATATGATATTCAGTCATTTCTAATTTTTCGTTTATAAGATGATCTTCTAATTTTAAAGACTTAATAATTAAAGGATCAAATTCAGTTTCTAATTTAACTTTAAAATCTTTACCAATATTATTTTCTTGTTTAATATTTCGAAATGTTTTAATAAAATCAATAATATGTTCTATTTTTAAACTTTCATCTTGGAAAATAAACTTTTTATTATATTGAGGATATGGACTAATCATAATATCTAAACTATCTTTAATTGGTAACAAGTTATAAATTTCACTAGTTACAAAAGGCATAAAAGGTTGTAACATTTTTAAAATACCAGTTAAAACATAACATAAAGTTGATTTAGTACTTAAATTATCATTAGAAAACTTACTATATTCAATATAATTACTACAGAAATCTTCCCAAATAAAATTATAAAGTTCACTACCAACTAAATTAAATTCATAATTATTCATATGTTTAACAGTACTTTTTACAAGAGTTTCATATTTAGTTAAAATCCATTTATCGATATCCGATAAATTAGCAAAATCATATTTAGTTAAAGTTTCTATATTCATTAAAACATAACGAGAAGCATTCCAAAGTTTATTAATAAAATTCCAAGTTGATTTAACTTTGTCAATATCAAAACGAAGATCTGTTCCTAAAGCAACATCAGTTGTTAAGTAAAAACGTAAAGAGTCAACACCATATTTATCAATTAAATCCATAGGATCAACCCCGTTTCCTAAAGATTTACTCATTTTTCTTCCTTCTTTATCACGAATAAGTCCATGGATAATACACTCTTTAAAAGGACGAACATCATTAATATATTCGGATTGAAAAACCATTCTGGCAACCCAAAAAAAGATAATATCATAAGCTGTTACTAAGCAATCAGTTGGGAAGAAACGTTTAAAGTCATCTGTTTCATTTGGCCAACCTAAAGTTGAAAAAGGCCACAAAGCACTTGAAAACCATGTATCTAATACATCTTCATCTTGAACCCAACCATCTTCTTGAGGTGGATTAACACCAACGTATATCTCATCATCTTTATACCAAGCAGGAATTCTATGTCCCCACCAAAGTTGACGTGAAATACACCAGTCGTAAGAAATTTCCATCCAATGATTTAAAATTTTTTCGAAACGTTCTGGAATAAAATTAACCTTAGTATCTTTATTTTTTTGTTTTTCTAAAACATTTTTAGCTAAATCAGTCATTTTAACAAACCATTGTTTTGATAAATAAGGTTCAATCATAACTCCCGTTCTTTCACTATGACCGACCGAGTGTGTCATTTCTTCAACTTTTAATAATAATCCTTGATCTTTAAGATCAACTAATAATTTTTTGCGACATTCTTCCCTAGTTAAACCTACATAGCCAATTGCATTTTTATTCATCGTAGCATCAGGATTCATAACTACAATTCGTTCTAAATTATGCCTAATTCCGACTTCATAATCATTAGGGTCATGAGCTGGTGTTATTTTTACACAGCCAGTTCCAAAATCAGGATCAGCATGAATATCTCCAATAATTGGAATTAATTTGCCAACAATTGGTAAAACAACCTTTTTTCCAATTAAATCTTTATATCTAGAATCATTTGGATTAACAGCAACCGCAGTATCACCAAATAAGGTTTCGGGACGAGTTGTAGCAACATCTAAATAATCATTTGAATTTTCAATTTGATATTTTAAATGATAAAAAGCTCCTTTAACATCTCTATAAACAACTTCCTCATTACTTAAAGCAGTTTGAGCTTCAGGATCCCAATTAATTATTTTTTCCCCACGATAAATTAGACCTTGTTTATAATAATCAACAAATACTTTTGTAACTGCTTCATTTAAACCATCATCTAAAGTAAATCTTTCTTTCCTGTAATCTAAACATAGACCCATTTTAGCCCATTGCTTTCTAATATTAGCACTATATTCATAAGTCCAGTCCCAACATGATTTTAAAAAGTTTTCACGACCATATTCATATTTATCAATACCATCATCTTTTAATTTTTTAACAACCTTTGCTTCCGTTGCAATAGCCGCATGATCCATACCTGGTAACCATAAACAATCAAATCCTTGCATCTTTTTATAACGAATTATAACATCTTGAATTGAAGTATCTAAAGCATGTCCTAAATGTAATTTACCTGTTACATTTGGAGGTGGAATAACAATGCAAAAAGGTTTTTTACTTAAATCACCACTTTCAAAATAACCTTTCTTTTTCCAATTTTCATACTTGCCATTTTCAACACTTAAATGATCATATTTTGTACTTAACATAAATCCTCCCAATTAAAAAAGTGCTACCCAAAGGACGAATTTCCGTGGTACCACCTTAATTTTAACTTAAAATCTTAATGCGATTAACATTATATTCTACTAAATTCAAATATACTCCTCAAAAGCTACCTTCTATTATCTAAATATTAGTTTACACCAACCACTAACTCTCTTAAATTATCAATAATATACTCCTCTTTCTCATTGGATTTACTTTATATTACCATAAATATTATAAAATATCAACAAGTTTTTAAAAGTAAGAAAAAATTCTTTGTAGTGTTATAATCGATATGAAACATCGCTATATAAAAAATTCATTCAACATCATTTAATGTTTACGAACCTTTTATTAAAGAAATTATAAAAGAGCGATTTTCATCACTCTTTTATATCAATTCATTTATAAAATTTATTGTACACCGCACTATTAGCAAAAAATCATTTAATAATTTTATCTACTCTTTATTTTATTAACTACTTTTACTCTTTTTTTTACTATTGATTTTAAATAAACAAAAAATTAAACTATTGATGAAATAAATTGGTTAACATAATTACTAAGATTAGTATATCCGGTAGTGTTATAATGTAAACGATCATCGATATAATAGTCGTCACGACCCTTTGCATAAATAGAAACGTCATAATAGTATACATTGTATTCTTCACATATATCTATTATTGAAGTATAGTATTCTCTAGCTCTATTAATAAGATCAAAATATGATGAGGCTACTATACTTGTTTCAGGTAATAAATTTTCATTACTACCTTCTTTAATTGTTTCAACCATTATATTTTTATAATCATCAATATTATTTGATGCTATTTCTGGAAAAACATACTTTAAATCTTCTATACCGTAAGCCAAACGAGCTTCTAATGCATACCACCAAGTATCAATTAAATGTTCCTCACTATAATCAAATGGATTTAAATACATAAATTTTAAATTTTTATTAACATTACTCAATTCTTTTATACTATTTAATTCTTCTAAAACTGTTCTAAAATCATTAAGAATTGAATGTGAGCCATCATCAGTATTTATCGGAACATCAAATCCTGGTTCAAGAAATTTTATAATGTCAATTGCTCCACCATCAAATATAATTAAATCTAAATTACTAGCATCTAAAATCGATGCTGTAATATAATTTTTTAAATTTGTTATCTGAGTAGATATAGTATTTTGTTGTCGATTAGGCAAAAGCTCGGTACTTTGCTTATTGATAGCTGCCCCTCCCATGGACATATTGGCTCCTCCAATAGTTGGAAAAAGACTTACATCCAAGAATTCATTAATACCATAATAATTTTCAGCAAATCCTATTCCACCAACATCAACAGTTTGAATCAATGAATCACCTAACCAAATTGTACTAGCTTTTTCTCCGTTTTCTGTAACTAACTCTTTTTCTTCAAAGTCACCATTTATATTTACCTTAATACTGGCAAAAACATTATTCCATTCCTCTATAGTATAATCTTGATTTACATTACCTACTTTTACACTGTCACTAATCCACATGTATAATCTATATGTCCGAACTATCTTAGTTGATGTATTCCTATCAATAGTATCTACCCATATTCGTTTATTTTGCAAATCATCATAACTTCTGTTTGTAAATAATTCTGTTTCACTATCACTGTTAACTTCGACCAATCTAAACTTTAATAAATCATCACGTATTCTAACGGTTCTAGTTTCGTGATTATCTCCATGTTTTAATATTATTTCATAGTATATATCTTTATTGGAGGTTGTATTTTTCCCATCGATTGTAAATTCAAAATAAGAACTCGAAATATAAGTATTAGTTGGTACTGCATTTTCTAAATTAATTTCATTTTTACCATTATAATGCATATAAATATCACCGACAATTAACTCTGAATTCATAAAACCTGTTCGATTAAAAGTAAGTAAAGCAAAACTTATTCCTAAAGTTAAAACTAATACTCCTAATATAAGACTTGAAATTAATATTACTTTGTTATTCTTATTTTTCAATTGGGATTTCATTTTAAACTCCTTTTTAAATTAAATAAGTATATTTAAAATAAAACATCTTTAGTCTACTTTAAACATATTTATTTAACTTTATTATTTTCCTACTTGATAGGTTATTTTGTAAATAATACTTCTACACTTGATATATAAATTTACAGAAACAATCATTATTTATAAAAGTATTGCAAAAATTTTCCGTTTTAAGTTTTTTTGCAAACTTTACATAAGAAGTTTATTGTATAGAAAATTATATAACAAGATTAATCTATTTTCCTACCATGATTTAATTATATAATATTTTTTTTAATTTGAAAAGAACTTTTAATAAAATTTATTCATAAGTTATTTCGGGATGATCAAATTTTTTTTGAGTTTTCATTTTAAAACATTTAGCACAAGCAACTGTATAAGAAACTTCTCCTTCTCCATCAATCGCAACACTTTCTCCTTCGGTTTGAACTTTACCATTAATTAAACGAACATTGAACATAGCTTTTTTTCCACATGAACAAATTGTTTTTATTTCTGTCAACTCATGTGCAATGTCCAAAAGTCGTCTTGCTCCTGGAAAGCTATTTCCTTTAAAATCTGTTCTTAAACCATAACACATAACAGGAATATCTAAATCAACTACAATATCCATTAATTGGTTAACTTGCCTTGTTGTTAAAAACTGCGCTTCGTCAACTAAAATTAAATCAACATGACCATATTCTTCAACGATTAAATCAAAGACATTATCAGTTTTTTTAATCAAATAATCTACTTTTTTAGTAGCTCCTATTCTTGACACAATTTTATCATTTCCTTTAGTATCTGTACTAGGTTTCATAATAACAGCTCGCATTCCGCTTTCTTCATAATTAAATTGACACTGTAAAATTCTAGTTGTTTTTCCAGAATTCATTGCTCCATAAAAAAAATATAACTTTGCCATATACTTCACCAATAAAAGCATAGCAAATGTTATATTCCAAAACAACTACTTTGACACTATTTTACTTTTCTTGCACGAACAATAATTGAACTTAAGAAAGATAAAATTCCTATCCCTAAAACAACTAGCGAAATAATCATTTCATTTTTCATAAAAAAATCTTGAAGATTAAATTTTTTAGAATTATCTTGCATTTCTTCTTCATTTTGATTATCTTCTTTATCTAATTCTTCTTTTTCACTAGAAATTTCAAATTTATAAGTTTCTACTTCTTCATCTAAAGTAACTTTAATAGTAATTATACTACCATTTTTTAAATTTTCATTGCCTATTTCTTCAAGAGTCGCTTTTTCATTATTTAAAATGACATTAAACTTTAATTTTTCTAAATTAGTTTTTATTTGATAATCTGTTTTTTTATTATCAAAATTTATTTCAATACCTTCAATTTCTATTTTATTAACTAAATAAGCTTTTTCTAATCTGGTAACATTTAACTTATATTCTTTAACAGTACCATCTTCGGCTGTAACTAAAATAGAAATCGAATTTAAACCAACTTTTAAAGCATAACTAGGATTTACTGTAACAATTGCTTTATCATTATTAACAGTTGGAGTAACAACTATTTTTTCAACATCGTAAGGCACATCAAGATTATACTCTAATATATTACTTTTAAAGTCTAAATTAGCCTTATCAATTTTTAAACTTTTTAAAGTTGCATCATTACTCTTATAATCGGTTTTAATAATATTAAGATTATAAGTTCTAACATCGCCATTTTCAGCTTGAATTTTAATTGGGACAACAGTTTTTTCTCCACTTAAATCAACGGTTCTTTCCCCATAACCTTCAACTACTTGAGCTTTTTCATGATGTAAAGTAAACTTAATATCGATTTTATTAAGCATATTATTAACATTAATTGTATAATCATTCTTATCAGTTAAAGTAATTTTTTGTCCTCCAACTGTTAAACTTGATAAACTATTATCATTACTACGATTATCTAATCTAGTTACTCTAACAACATAAATAATTATCTCTTCTAAAGTAGTTTTATCTTTAATAGTAAATTTAAATTCATTTAAACCAACTTTTAAATTTAATTCTCCTTGATTACCAGATACTGTATATTTATCTTTATTATTATTATAATCATAATCAAAGACTAAATTTATTTTTTCTTTATCAGCTGGTACTTCTAAACTATAATCTGTTTTTGAAACTGAAAACCCTTCAATTTGTTTTCCATCGATCAAAATACTTTTAAGATATTCTTCTTTAGCATAAACTGTTATAATTCCAATAAACATTATAAGAAAAACAAATATTTTTTTTAACATACAATCCCTCTATTCTTAAGAATATAGTATCACAAAATAAAATATTTTCCTAGTTTTTTTTAATATTTTTTAATTTAATTTGTCAATAAGTTATTGTTTAGGTAATACCATAACTAAAGTTTGATTAGATAAATCCAAACATTTAATAAATTTTTTTAATTCTTTAATATCTAAATTTTTGATAATATCAATTCGGTTATCATATAGTTTATTATATTGTATTAAGTCACTATAAATATTATCAACAGTTATTTCAACATTATCAATCATTCTTATTTCACTTGCAATCCAAACTCTTTTTATTCGTTCAAATTCTTCTTTAGAAATCCTAATATTAGCAAATCTTTGTTTAATTTTTTCAACAAAAATGTCAGCTTTATCACTTTCTCCAACAATATTTAAAGTTATAAAATTACTATAACTACATTTTTCTTCATAGAAACCTGTTGAAATATTATTATAAAGAACTTCTTCTTTAAAATCTGAAGTATTACCAAATAAATTAGTTAAAATTATTCCTAAATACATATTAATTTTAAGATCATCAAAATTTTTTAAATTATCTTTATTTATCTTGATTGCAAATTGAATTTTAGGAACTTTGACATTTTTATAAATTTTTTTAAACTCTTCTTTAACATCATTAGGTTCTTCGTAAATAATTTTTTTAACTTCTTCTTGTTTTTTTAAACTATTTAATTTTTGATTATTTTTTAGAAATTTTTCTATTTCATTTGGATTAATATTACCACCTATTACCAAATACATATTACTTGGAGTATAAAAAGTATTATAAGCGTTGTATAAGTCTTCTTTTGTTATTTTCTCTATTGAAGAAATAGTTCCAGCTATTTTTTCTTTAACAGGTAATTTATAAAATAAATTTTTTCGAATATTATCATCCATTGCCCATTCGGGATTATCTTCATACATTAAAATTTCTTCTTTAATAATACCTTTTTCTTTAGCAACATTATCATCTGTAAAATAGGGAGAATAAACTAAATCAATTAATAAATTTAAATTATCATATAAATTAGTAGCACCCCAAATATAGTATCTTGTATTAGAAAAAGATGTTGAAGCATTGCTACTAGCTCCATTTTTAGAAAATATTTTCATTGGATCGGACCCGTCTTCTTGTTCAAACATTTTATGTTCTAGAAAATGAGCTGTTCCATAAGGAGAAGTTATCTTTTTACCATCTTTAAAAAACAAAATATCATTAGAACCATACTTTGTTCCTAAAACAGCATAATAATTATTTTTATCTTGATAAGGTATTAAATAAACTCCTAAGCCATTATCTAAAGTAAACGAATAAACATCCTGATCTAAATTATTAAAATTAACTTTCTTCACTTATATCCCCCTCTAATAAATAAACTGTATCCATATAAACCTTTTTACTTATATTAATAATATCTTGAATCGTTACCTTTTTGATCATTTCTTTTCTTATTTTTAAATCATCTAAATCAAGTAAAACAGTAGCTATATAATTTTCTAAAATACTATCAATGTTATCATAAATTTCATCTAAAACACTTAAATATTCACTTTTAACCATTTCTAATTCTTCAAAAGTTACTTTACCGTTATTTATATCCTTAATAATTTTTTTAATACATTTTAAAACTTTATCAAAGTTATTAACACTAATACCAGATTGAATTAATAAAAGATTATCAGCTTTTAAAACGCTAGAATTAATATAATAAGCTAAAGAATATTTTTCACGTATAATTTGTAAAAATCGAGAATTAAAACCCCCACCCAAAATCATACTATATAAATTAATAACATATTTTCGTTCAAATTCTGTTAAATTAGCAATTTTACAACCAATTGATAACTTGGATTGAGTTATATTTTCTTTCTCACGAACAACTTTTATTTTTTTAGGTAAATAATTATGGTTTAGATAAAGATTTCTCTTTTCTTTTTTTATAGTTTTGAAATTCAGTTTTTCTTTTATGACGGAAACAAGTTCTTTTTCATCAAAGTCACCAATAACAAAAATATCAACACTAGCCGTTTTAATAAAATTTTTATAATATTCATAAAGATTCTTTTCATTAATTTGATCTAAATCTTCTTGATAACCAAATCCACGATAAGAATACGGTTTATTAGAATCCATATTTTCAAGCATGCGAATATTAGCATAAATTTTTGGATTTTCTTTAATTGTATCTATTTCAGTTTGAATACCTTTCTTAACTATTTTAAAAGTCTTAGAATCAAATTGATTATTTTTTTGATTAGGATTAAAGATAACTTCACTTAGTAATGAGATACTTTCTTTTAACATTGATGGTTCTGTATATTTAGTATCTAACATTGACATATTAAATTTTGTTATTAAATAATTACCAATTCGCGTATTATAGCCACTTAAATATAAAGAATATAGCTCTTGAGTTTTTAATGCTAATTCTTGTCTAGTTTTATATTTTTTAGTTGTTAAAATTAAATAATCAACAAGGAAATTTCTTTTAGTTATGTCTTCTTTTTTTATTTCGTCTTTTAATAATACTTTAATATTAAGTGATCGAAATTTTTGGGTTTTTATTAAATATAATTTTGCATATTTTAAATCTATTTCTTTCATATTCATTGTACCACCCCATCATTAGTATGTATTTTTTTTTAAATAATATGAACAAAAAGTAATTGACAAAACATCAATTACTTTCATTACTACAATGTCCTTCCCCTGGTTTTTCGCCTTTTACATATTCCTCTCCTATAAGTGAACATGATGACTTAGTCATAGCATCCTTTAAATAACCACCAAAGGCATTGACTATTCCAATAATAACTACTGAAATAAGTGCTATAATCAAAACATATTCAACAAGTGCTTGTCCTTTTTTATTCATTTCAACCTCACTTATCATACTACTAACAATTTAATTGTATCCTAACTATGTTAAATAGTCAATAATAATTTCTTAAAAGTAATTTTTTGAACATAATTAAATTTTATAACTTATTTTTTTATTTTTATTAACCCTTCAGTAACTTCTTCTAAAGCTTTACCTATATTTTTGGTTGATTTATATTTTTTGGCTGGCATTTGTAAAAAATTGGTTTGACTGATTTGTTTGCTTCTTTTTGCAGCAATATGAACTAATTCATATTTTGATGATACCATATTTAATAATTTGTCAATTGATGGATATATCACACATCTCACTCTCCCTCTACTATTAGAATAATATGGGTAAAAAAAATATGCAAGATTATTACCTAAACTTTACAAATTATTGACAAAAAATATGTTCAAATTATTTTTGAACATATCCAACATATGGAATATTACGATATTTCTCATCATAATCTAAACCATATCCAACTACAAATAAATCATCGATGTCAAAAGCTACATAATCAGCCTCAAAATCAACAACTCGACGAGCTTTTTTATCCAATAAAACACATGTTTTAATACTTTTTGGGTTAAGTTCTTTAACATAATCAACTAAATAATTAAATGTTCTTCCAGTATCAACAATATCTTCTATTAAAATAATATTTTTATTTTCAATATTTTCTTTCTTTAAAGGAATTTTTAACGTAACAGTTCCTGTTGAATTTTCGCCTTCATAACTTGAAACACGTACAAATTGAATTTCACATAAACCATTGTATTTTTTCATTAAATCAACCGTGAAAAAAATTGCTCCTTTTAAAACAGAACAAAAAACAACTTCCTCACCTTGATAATCATTTTCAATTTCTTTAGCAATTTCTGCAATTCTTTGGTCTAATCTTTTTTCATCAATTAAAACTTTAAAATTTTCCATACCTACTCCTTAAAAAATATACTATCATTATAGCACTTCCTATTTTTGATGTAAATTAAATTTTCACTTTTTGACATATTTGATTTGTAATTAGATATGTAAAATTACTTTTTAACTATTTGTTTTCTTAAAGTATCTTCTTTTGAAGCTAATTCTAAAAATCTTTGTTTTAAAAGATTTATCAAAACATTTGAAATTTCTTTTTTTAAATTTATTAAATCTTCTTTAACATTAGTTAAATTCTTCAAATTATATTCTTTGAAAATATCATTCATATATGTTTCATGCATTAATTTTCTTTCTTTAATTTTATATTCTTTAATTTTTAAATTAAGGTTTTGATCCTTAATATTAGTATCAAGGACACTAAAAAAAGCTAAAAAATAAGAAATTAATCTAGTTAAATTAATTAAATCTTCTTCTAACTTATTGATAATTATTGGCGGAAAAAGATTATTTAAGTTTTTATCAATTAAAATAGCTAATAAAAAACATAGAAAATTTAGTAATTTATGAAAATTTCTTATTTTTTGATAAGGATAATATTCATCATCTAACTTTGCTAAAGCAAGTGTTACATTATTACATTTTTTTAAATCATTTAAAAGTTCAAGATATATTTTTAATTCTTTCTCTAAAAGTATTTTATATTTAAAAAATATTTCTTGATTTATAGATTTAACTTGAGAATTTTCTAAAAATAAATTAAGTTTCGTAATTTCAGTTTTAATTTTAGTAATTTGATTCTTAATAAAATCTAAATTCAGTAATTCTTGATTATTTTTCATATCTTTTTTGACTTTCTTTCTTTGTTTGTACTTAAGATATTATTATAAAATAGATAGTAAAAAATAACAAGTTCAATTTATAAGAAAAAAGATAACCGAAGTTATCTTAAAAACCACAACAAGAACCATTATTAATGTTACTTACGACATTTTCTTCACAACATGAATATTCAGGTCTATAAGTGTGTTTATAAATATGATGATTAATAACTCTTGTACGAATTGGACAAACATGTCCTTGCCCTTTTTTGATAGATTTAATTTTTAATTGCTTTATTTATTTCATCAAATAATGCAGAACACTTTTGATAATCTGAATTTCTTAAATCTATTTTTATTTTTTCTACCAATTCATTGC
>CALVPE010000051.1 GCA_944350485.1 uncultured Bacilli bacterium | reverse complement strand
CTTTTAAAGCATCTTCTTTAGAAGTTGGCATGGCATTTGTAATATTTATTTGATTTGTTTCTAAATAATTCATATAAATATCACCAGTTACTAAAACTTGATTAGTTTTTCCACTTATAAAGTTTGTATAAACTGCATAACTAACTCCAATTGTTAAAGCTAATATTATAGTAATTACTAATATTATTTGGACTTTTTTACTTTTTTCCATATTTCCTCCAACTAAAAAAGCACGTTTAAAGAATAGACATTTTTAGTCTATTTTAAACATGCTTTTTTAAACTTATTTTTTTATTTGATAGGTTAGTTAAAAGTTGACACTCCACAGATTGACATGTAAAGTTATGTAAATAACATTTATTTATTAAAGCTTTTTCTATATTTTTTAAACTTAATTTTCTCATAAACTTTACACTTCCTTTCTAGGACTTATTATATAAAAAATACATAATTATGTTAACTACTTTCCTATCTTATGCATTAATATTACAATATTTTTTTTAGTTTAGCAAGTATTTTTTCTAATCTTTAGGCCTAAAAAATAAAGAAAATATAAAAGAAAAGAAGATTGCTGAAGTAATACCAGAAGCTGTTAAATCAAACATACCCATAGCAAGACCAATAAAGCCACTTTGACTTGCACCAACCATTCCACCATGAATTAATAAATGTCCAAAAGAAGTAATTGGGACTAAAGCTCCTCCTCCAACATATGTTACTATCTTGTCATAAATATTAAAAATATCAAGAGCTGATCCAATTATAACAAATAAACTTGTGATATGACCAGGAGTTAGTTTAGTATTATCTAAAATTAATTGACCGATCATAGAAATAAAACCAGCAAACAAAAAAGAATAAATATAAATCATTGAACACTCTCCAAACTTACAGCATGAGCAATACTTAAAATATTTTCTTTTTGAAAAACCATACTTGGATTAAATAAAGCTCCCGTTGCTACATACAAAACTCTTTTAAGTTCGCCTTTTTCTATTTTTTTAATAATATCAGAGTAAACAACTAAAGCACTACAAACTGGACCTGATCCACCTGCTTGAACATCTTTCTGTTCTTTTAAATCATAAAGCATTACTCCACAATCATTATATTTTTTAGAAATATCAATTCCATATTCATTTTTCATAAAATCAATTAAAATACTTTTACCATAAAATCCTAAATCACCAGTTAAAATAAGATCGTAATCATCGATTGTTCGGTCTAAATCACTTAAATGTTTATTGATTGTAACTGCTGCAGCTGGTGCCATAACTGCTCCCATATCCATAGGATTAGTTTGATCATAATCTTCAACTGATCCGATTGTTGAACTTTCGATTTTTACTTTTCTTTTTTTATTAGTTAACAAACAACTTGCACCACCAGTTGCTGTAAATGTAGCTGTATTTGGCTTTGGTCCTCCATATTCAGTCGGATTTCTAAATTGTTTTTCAGCTACCATATTATGACTTGAAACACTTACTAAAACATTATCACAGGTTTTATTTTCTAAAAAATTAGCACCAATTATTAAACCTTCCGTATTAGTTGCACAAGCTGTATAAATACCTAAAAAAGGTCTTTTTAACCTACCAGCATTATAAGTACTAGAAGTAATTTGATTTTGCAAGTCTCCTGCAATAAATAAATCAACATCACTTTTTTCTTTATTAGTTTTTTGTAAAACTAAATTAATACTATCTTCCATTAATTTGATTTCAGCACTTTCTAAACTATCGGTTCCAAAATACATATCTTCATAATATCGATCAAATCTTTTTTTTAATGGTCCTTTAGCTTCATATGGTCCCACAACGGTTGCTATATCATCAATATAAACATTATTATACTTAGTTGTCATTAGGCACCTCCCATAACTATTAATCTAATAAACCCAAAAATATAGGCGGACACTACTCCATATAAAATAACTGTTCCAGCTAATTTAAACATATTAGCACCAAGTCCTGTTACAAAGCCTTCTTTTTTATATTCAATAGCAGCACTTGTCATTGAATGAGCAAAACCTGTAATTGGAATAATAAGTCCACATTTAGCAAATTTAACCCATTTATCAAAAAAACCTAAAGCTGTACACAAACTTGCTAAAAAAATTAAAGTAATAATCATAAAAATAGAAGCATCAGCTCTTGATAACTCTAAATAATAAGAATAAAACTCTATTAATAATTCACCTATAACTCCAACAGTACCTCCAATTAAAAAAGCAATAACTGCATTTTGTCCCCTTTTTTCATCAGGACGATGCTCCATAACTAATTTTTGATATAATTTTTTCTCCATAATATCACCATTTTTATTATTTTCTATTTTGGAAAAAATATACAAAAAAAAGAAGATTTTCTTCTTCTCTTATTTATATTACTAATTTAATATAATTTTCTTTAATACTATTCTCTAGTTTTAAACCATTTAACCACAAAACATTATTTTGCTTTTATTTTATTAAAATATTCATCAATTGAATTACTTTGCATATTAAAATAATCACAAGTTAAATCAATTTCTTTTTCTAAACGATAAATCTTTTTATCGTTTGGTTTATCAAAATAGCAAGTATCAATAGCATAAAAATTTAAATCATCAGCAAATCTTCTTAAAGGACTTGTAATATGAGAATAATAAGGAACTTTTAACCCCATATGACCAACATTATCTCTTGTATAATATGATTTAGGAAATCTTTCTTTTATTTCTTTTAACATTTTTTTATATTCTTCTTTATTAGGATCATTTATATAACTATTTAAAAACTCTTGCCATTTTGAATCAAAGAAATGACATCTATAAACATATGGTAAATTATTTTGACTAAAATATTCAGCAGTTTTATAACCAGTAAACATCATTAAATAACTAATCAAACTCTCAGCAAATCCACTAATTTTTTGATTATGTCCAATAATATTTTCCCTTTTAATTTCTTCATAAACTTTAGCATTTTTGAAAACTTTTTTTAAATAACATAATATTTCATCAAAAATATTTAATAATTCAGCATCAAATTCTGAAGTTCCACCCTTTTTATATAATTCATTAATTTTATCATAACTTAATCTTTCAGTAACTTTAACAATGGAATTAATAATTTTAAAATAAACTATACCATAATCTTTACTATATTCAAAATAAAATGTTTTAGCAAATCTTTCTTGACCCTCAACTAACGATAATTTATCAGTTGCTAAAGTGCTTGGGAACATTTGAATTACTTGCTTACCAGCATATATAGTTGTAGTTCGATCTTTTGCATCTTGAATAATATTTGACTGATAAGGAAATATTCCTAAGGGATCAGCAATATGAATTTTAAATAAAATATTACCATTTTTTAATTTTCGAATAGAAATACCATCATCTAAAACTTTAGAATCTTCATCATCAATTGTAATAATATAATCATTTAATCGAACTCTATCACTTAAATTAGGATCATTTCTTTCTAAATATTCTAAATCTTGATTAGATAATTCATATTCCGAATTTCTAATATTATAAGTATTTAAAACATATTGTTTTTTTATATAAGAAATTAAATTTTTAATTTCAAATAAATCTTTTTTATTTAAATTACTAGTTCCATTTAAAAAATCATTTAAAGTTTTTAATATAATATCTTGCATTTGATTTTCTAAATCAAATGTTTTTTCATGAAAAAACTTATTTATAACTCGTATATAATAATTACTTTTATTATTTTTGTTTTTTACACTTTCTAAATAAACTTCTAAAATTTTAATAAAAATTGGTTCATTGTTTAATTTAACATTTAAAATATCTGGACTTTTTTCAATTAATAAATCTAAATAATCAAGACTTTCAAAAGTAAAAATAGCTTTATATACTAATTCATATAAACTACCATCTAGTTTTATTTCTTGATTTTTCTTATTTTCTTTATTTTTATTTTCTTTAGAAGAGTTTATTAATTCATCTAAAGTTAAATATATTTTTTTAAAATAAATTTTATCATAATTATCTACTAAGCTAGTAGAAGTTTTAGCTATCTTTTTTAATTTTAAAATTTGACTTCGATATAATATCTTTTTATTTTTATGTAAATCTTCATATAAAATCTTTAAATAAGTTGTTACTTTATCGAGATATTCATAGTCATTAATGGGATTATAATTAATAATAGCATCTTCTATTAAGTTTAAAAGGCATATAAAAGCAGAGTTTACACTAAGATTTAAAGAATTTAAACAAGATTTAATATTCTTACTTTGATAAATTATTTCTTTAATTCTTAATATAGAATTCTCTTTCATATTATTCACTCCTTCTATTAATACTTATTAAAGTAACTTCTTCACTTAAAAATTTTATTCTTTCAATTATTCTTCTAGCTTTTACTTTATCAATTGTTCCATTTGTCACTTGTAAATGATTTTCAAGTTCTAATAAAGTCAAATTAGAAGTAAAGAAAGTTGGTAAATTAAAATCCATTCGATATTGAAGAATACTACCTAAAATTTCATCTCTAGCCCAGTCAGTTAATTTTTCAGCACCTATATCGTCTATTAATAAAAGTGGTATTTTTTTTATAAATTCAAATCTTTCCTGGTATTCTAAATTATTATTAAAATTAGCTTTTAAACTTCTTAAAAATTCTGGAAAATAAATAATAGCACTTTGATAATCTAATTTAGCTAGTTCATTAAATAAAGCTCCAATTAAATAAGACTTTCCAGAACCAAAATTACCATTTAAATAAATTCCTTTAACAGTTTTATGATTTTGATAATCATCGTAAAAAGATTTAATTTTCTTAATTATTTCTAATCTTTTATAATCATCTTTATAAATGTTTTTAAATGATGCAGATTTTAGAATACTTGGTATTTCATAATAATAAATATTATTTTGATATTTACTCATATTATCAGCTTGTTCTTTTTTACTACATTTTTGATAAGAAAAAGTTAAAGCTTTATTTAAAACTTTAGGAGTTAGACAAAAACCTGGTATACTATTTAAACAACCAAGAAGTGAAGAACAATTTTGACAATTTTTTATTTCTTTAGTTGCTTCATTTAAACGTGTTGTATATTTCATTTTAGTATTAGTATCGATTTCAAGCCTTTCTACTACTTTTTGAAAAGTTTTATCATTTAAGGATTTTGCATAGTTTACTTTTAATAAGTTATTATCATTTTGTTTAAGTTTTAACTTTTCCATAAATCCTCCTAATAAATTGTATTCTTATACTCTTCTAATAATTGTTCACATTTTAAATTTTTTATTTGTTGAATTTTTAAAATATCAGTTTTTTTATGTTCTAAATACTCATAGATTAAATTATCACGAAAGCCAATATTGGCTACTTCAAGACGATCTGTTACAAAATAAACTTCTTTAATGTTAGACCAAATAATGGCTGATAAACACATTGGACATGGTTCACTCGTTGAGTAAATAACACAACCAGTTAAATCATAAGTATTTAAATTTTTACAAGCATTTCGAATCGCCATGATTTCAGCATGAGCGGTTGGATCATTATTTTTTAAAACTTGATTGTTACCAAAACCAACTATTTTTTCATTTTTAACAACTACGGCTCCAAAAGGTCCTCCTTCTTTATTAAAAACTCCATTTTTAGCCATTCTAACAGCAAAATCAATATAATTATTCATATATAAACCTCATCATTAATGATATCATAAATAGAATACTTAAACAATTAAATTGACAAGAAAAAATTTTTTTAATTAATTATTGACTTTAAAAAATAAAAAATTAGAATAAAAATTTAATTTTTTTTTAACTAATTTTCTATTCTAATCAATTATTTTTTATCATAATTTAAATTTTCAAGTTCTGGAAGCACAAACCGACCATTTTGACGAATTAATTTATTATCAAAGTAAATTTCACCGCCACCATATTCTTCTCTTTGAATTAAAACCATATCCCAATGGATATTGGAATCATTACCATTATAACATTCTTTATAAGCAGAACCTGGAGTAAAATGAATACTACCAGCTATTTTTTCATCATATAAAATATCACCTATTGGTTCTTTTATTTGAGGATTTAAACCAAAAGAAAATTCACCAATAAATCGACTTCCTTCATCAGTATTAAATATTTCATTCAATTTTTCATTATCTTCTTTGCAAGTAGCTTTAATTATTTTTCCATTTTTAAAAGTTAAACTAACATCATGAAAAACGAAACCATTATAAGGAGATGGTGTATTATAAGTAATAATTCCATTTACGCTATCTTTAATAGGAGCAGTAAATACTTCACCATCTGGTATATTAGATTCTCCAGAACAAATAATTGCTGGCATTCCTTTTATTCGGAAAGTTAAATCAGTATTTTTACCAGTTATTCTTACTTGATCAGTTTTTTCCATTAATTTTTTTAAAGGTAACATATCTTCATGCATTTTTTTATAATCAACTGTCATAGTATCAAAAGCAAAATTATAAAATCTATCATAAGACATTTTAGCTTTATAAGCATCGACAATACTAGGATAATTTAAAAGAACCCATTTTCTTTTATTAATTTGAATATCTTTATATTTACTTAAAGTAGCTTTTAATTTGTTATTTAATTTTTGATCAACTAAACGATCATAATAATCACTCATAGTATAATGAATTCTAATAAAACTATCATATTCTTCAACTTCAAATTTTAAAATATCTTTTTTGTTATCAATTATTTCAGTTGTTAAATTCTCTTTAATTAAATTAGATATTTCAGGATCAATATATTTAATTGCTGGAACACCTTTATTGTTTAATATTTCTTTAACTAAAGCCTTTACTAAAGGCATCATTTCTGATGATTGATAGGTTATTAAAACCTTTTCATTTTCTTTTACTATAATGCTATGATTAACAATTATTTTACTTAATTTTTCAATTCTTTTCATAAACAAATCCTTTCTTATTAACATAAAATATCTTGGAAAGGAGTATTTTATGTATACTAATTATAATATACCACAAAATAGATATAATAATGCAAGAAATTATCGAGTATCAAATAATTATCAACCATCTACCAGTATGAATTATCCAAATAATCAAATTTATAATGATGGTGATCGATTTTTTGGTGGTGGTTTTTTAGGTCCTTTACTTTTAGGAGGAGTTGGAGGTTATTTGCTAGGCAGACCAAACTATGGTTATAATCAAGGACCTATTCCTGTTTATTTTCCACCTCAGCAAATGCCATATTATCCACCATATAGTAATACTAATATTTATTATTAAAAAATAAATTTTTAAATATTAAAGGGTGATGAGTTACAACTCATTACCCTTTAATTACTAATATATAATTTATTTTTACATTTAAATTGATTTAAAAATTAAAACTAATTATTGTCAATAAATCAATATTTTTTTAATCACTTTATATAACATCATTTCTTTCGAATTTTAATTTCTTCCGTTTACAACCTACTTTAATTTAACTTTTTTTTCACGAGCCTTGTCAAATATTTCTTCTATGTTAATAATTTTCTCAATACTTAAATCACTAATTGATGGCATACCAATATTTTCATTTCCAAACAAGATACCCACTGCTCCAGCTTGAAGAAAAGGATCAACATTATCTTTACTATTATCTACAAAAGTTACTTTTTCAAAATCAAAAGAAACTCCATTATAAGTTAAATAATCATTAAGATACTCAGCTTTATTAGTACGTACACGATCAATGCCTTCATC
The DNA here is from genome assembly GCA_944350485.1 of uncultured Bacilli bacterium. Classification (GTDB taxonomy): domain Bacteria; phylum Bacillota_I; class Bacilli_A; order RF39; family UBA660; genus RUG591. Next base: position 4,334 of record CALVPE010000051.1, on the reverse strand, counting down.
TTTACTTCTAAAGTAATCCATTTCAAAAAATTTAACTGGTAAAAAAAATGCTCCTGGAAATACTCTTTTAATTAATTTTTCTTTACATTGACGTTCTAAAAGTGAATTATAATGTGATTCAATTATAACCATTTCATAGCGTGAAGAACTAATTAATCTACGAACTTGTTCTACTGTTTCTCGGGATATATTTTGAACTTTAATAATATTGCAATAATCAATTTTACCTTTTAAATGTGGATAAACTTCTTCCAAAATTTGATTTTTCTTATCATAAGCGATTCTTTTAATTGCCTTTAGTTCATCACGTGTTTTAATTTTATCATTAAGAAAATCAGAATCTAAAGTCCCAATATAGCGATCCGAAGCCGTATACCAAGTTTTTGCTATATAACTATCAATTAATCTTTCAGATGGCAAAATAACATCATCAAAATCTAAAACTAATATTCTTCCCCTTATCTTTCTTTCATTTTGATTATATGAGTCAAATCTCATATTTATTCCCCCTCTTTAAATTTTATTATTTAATTGTATTGTCTCATGCACTATTATTTACACTATAATAACAAGATGATATAAATTTAATTGTTCATAAAATCTACCACTAGCATGATAAGTGGCATCATTGTAACATAATAAATAAAATTTGTCAAATAATTTTCAATTAAAGACCATCAAACAATATTTTTACTATTTTTTTAATTTTTTTGAAATAATATCAAGTGTTGAACATGCTTGATCATATGTTGTTAAATTGCTTAAATTTAAATTATTAAAAATTTGTTTATAAATTGGATTAAGTCGACACAATTTATTAATTAAAACTTTAATTACTGTAGCATATTGTCTATACATTTCTTTCCCATCAAAATTTTCACCATAAGTAATAAAACGTCCACTTAAATCACATAATTTAATATCTGTATTTTTATATAAAATATTCAAACTTGGTTCTTGATGTGCTTCGGCAAGAGCTAAATCTAAATGACTAATTTCATTTTTTTCTAATTCTCTTAAAGCAGCCAATATATTTGCTAAAATTTCTAGTAATATTTTTGTATCTTGTAAATCTTCGGCATTAATATTAGTTAAATCATGATAATCTAAATGTGGTGTTAAAATAGTTCCACATATTTGATCTTCTACTTTTACTATACCTTGATCAAAATCTGTTAAATGTATATTCTTTTGTTTTGATTGTAAAAACTCTATTTGTTCAGGTTTAACAAAAGGTCTTTTATCCCATTGATATATTCTTTCAAAAACTCTTTGAGCAAACATTTCACTATTAATTTTTAAATAATGATATAACTCTTTATGTAGTTTTATCAAATCTTTTCCATGTAAAAATATAGCACCTTCAAATCCTGCTTCACTTATTAAAATATCCTTATCGATAGCTTGTTTTAATTCGATAGGATTAAAATTTAAAACTTTCATAATAACCCCCTTATACTTCGATTGCTAAGATTATACCACTTTTTTACCTATTTGTCAATTTTTGATCAACAATTGATCGCGTTTCCAAAGTATGGGTTTGTTAAAAACATAAAAAAATGTGATTAATACCACAAAAAGTCTTATAATTAAGTTGTCTAAAAATAAAAATAAGTAGGTATCAATCACATGAATATAATATCACTTTTAGACAATTTTATAAATAGTTTTAACAATAATTTTAATGTAAATTTCAATTTAATGTATTTAGAAGAAAAGATTAAGAATATTGGTGATGACTTTACTATGAATCTTTATAAGAATTTTTTAGAAGGTATTGATTTGGAATTTAAAAACTCTATTGATAGGAAAATAAACTATGTAGTTAAAGATACTGTAAAACGATCTATCTTGACTTCTATTGGTTATATTACTTTTAAGCAAACTATTTATAAAGATAAATTAACTAACAAATGTTTCTATTTTATTAGAGATGAAATATTAAATATGAAACCTTATCAAAGAATGACTGATTATGCTGAATATACTTTAACTAAATATGCTATGAGTGAAAATATGGCTCAAGCTGCACGTCATGCTTTAAGAAATACTATTGTTTTTAGAAGTTGTGTTTCTAAAAAATTAAGTAAATTAGATGGAACAATTTATGAAAAAATTAATAGAGTTGATTATCAACCAGATGTTTTATATATTGAAATGGATGAAATTCATGCCAATTTACAAGACAAACGAACTAATGATAAATCTAAAAATCATGTTTGCCCTTGTGCTATTGTTCATGAAGGTCATAAAGAAGCATTTACTAAAAGAAAAGAATTTAAAAATGTTCGTAATTTTGCTTCTTCTAATTTAAATTACAGACAACTTTGGGATGTTATATTTGATTATGTTAATAAAAAATATGATATTAATAAATTTAAAAAAATATTTGTTTCTGGCGATGGTGCAAGTGGAATTAAATCATTTTCTGAAGTATTACCTAATGCCATTTATGTTTATGATAAATATCATTACTATTACAAAGATTTACAATATATATTTAAATATGATAAAAATCTGTCTAATTTAGCTGATGAATATATTCGAAATAGATATATAGAAGGATTTAAAGAACTTGTTAAATATCAAATTAATCTTTACCCTGAATCTAAAAAATATATTATCCAGAAACAAAATACTATTATAAATAATATTGATGGCATTATTAATCAACAAGATAAAGATTATAACTGTCCTTGTTCTATGGAATCTCATGTTTCTAATTCCTATGCTAGATATATTACTTCTATTCCTTTTGCTTTTTCTAAAAATGGTCTTGAAAACAAACTTAAATTACTTGTTCTTAATGCTAATCATCATGAATTAACTTTAGATGAATTTTATCACTTAAAATATTCTAAAAATGAATATAATAAAATTATTAATGATATGAAAAAAATTACTAATATTAAAGTTAAACATTTAAATAATATTGATGATTATAATACTTATCCTATTGATTTTATTAAATCTTTAGATAATCAAATTAACTATAAATTAAGAAATATTATTAGAACTAATAAAGCTAAATTTATTGAAAATTAAAAGAATGTTATTGCACATTCCTTCAATTTATCCTATAATCTTCTTAATTATAATTCTTTTTGGAAAATCCATACTTATTCTACACTAACTCAACAATTTTTTCATATAATATAATTTTAATTATAAATAACTTAATTAATACTTTAGAAGTAAAAAATCAATTTTTAATAAAAAAAGGATTAATTATCCTCATTTAAAAATTCATGAATTGTTGTAATAACTTTATCTATTTTTTCTTCAATACTCTCAGTTGCATTAATTACTTTTAAATTTTTATGATTTTTCCAAGCATCATTAGTTCTTTTGTCTAAAGCAATTGCTTCATTAGCATCTTCAAATCTAGCTGAATTCGTACTTGTATTATATTTATTTTTAATATCTGTTGCAACAGTTACTAAATGAATAACTAAATCATATTGCTTTCCTAAATCTTCTTCTTTTAAATTATTAGCTGTTAATAATTTAGTAAATAGTTCTTGACCAAGATAAGCTTTACTATCCATAACACCTCGATCAAATAAAATAATACATTTAGTATTAGCTGGTAATTTTTCTATAATATCTAAATATCTTTTTTCCTTATAAAGTTGTAAATTCAATATTTCATTTTGAAAATCAAATACTTCAACCGGATTATCTCCAAATGGTTTTATCCCTCCATTAATTAATTCTGTTGCACATTCATTTAGAAGTAAAACATGATAACCTCTACTTTCTAAATCTTCCTTAACCTTTGCTATTGTTGTTGTTTTACCAGCACAAGGTCCGCCAGTTAAAACAATATTGGCTTTTAAAATTCCCATAAATACTCCTATTTCTTTTATTCATTAATATTATAATATGAAATAAATAATTGTCAAGAAAATTTTTAAAAAGAAAACTTGACTAAAATTTTTATCTTAAAAAAAGACTGATGCAAAATTAAATACTTAATTTTACGACAGTCTCTATTAACTATCTGGGGTGGAATAAGGGGATCGAACCCTTGCATACCAGAGCCACAATCTGGCGTGTTAACCACTTCACCAATTCCACCAAGACAAGTGTTATGATATCATATTTTTTTTATTCTCGCAAGTCTTTTAAAGAAATTTTGTCTTTTTTCTCGAAATATGATATTCTTATATAAGAAAAGAGAATATATGAAAATAGGAATAATTGTTGCTGGTGCTTATGCAATAGCACTTTCAAGTTTATTTGAAAATAAAAATATTAATTTAACAATGTGGACTAAAATATCTGAAGAATATCAAGAATTAGTAGCTAATCATACAAATTCAAAATATTTA
>CALVPE010000050.1 GCA_944350485.1 uncultured Bacilli bacterium | reverse complement strand
CAAGATACGGAGAAATGTTTGCAAGCCAACAAGGTATAGGATCTAGTAATTCTTCAGCAATGTGGCTAGTTACACCAAACTCATCTTCAAAGATGTGGAATCTTAATTACTATGGTGGAGCTTACAACAACGTTCCATCACTCATCTTAGGTGCGCGCCCATCCATTACTTTAAAATCAACAATTAAAATAATAGGAGGATTAGGGACAAAAGAAAGACCATTTACCTTAGGAGAATAAATTAAAAAGACATTATGATAGTAAATTATGTCTTTTTTGTTTTAATATTTATAATTCTACAATTTTCTCCTCTTTATAATTTATAATTTAAATGTGATTTTATGAAAGTTAAAATATTTGATGAAAGTCATGAAAAAGATTTAGAAAATAGCATTAATAATTTTTTACAAGAAAATGATATTGAAATTATTGATATTAAATATCAAACAGCGGTTGCTGTTTTTAGCGAAGAACAAATTTATTGTTTTTCAGCTATGATTATTTATTATTAAAGCATATACATATTATCATTGTCTTGATTATTTTTAATAGGCATAACCTGGATATTTTCTAACCTATTTAATCTATTTTCAATTATTTTTATTTGTCTTTCAATTCTATTAATTCGATTATTAATTCTTTCTAACATAATTTCGGGATTATTAGGTTGAAAATTATAATTTTGATAAGGATTTTGTCCTTCTAAATAAGGTATTTGATTATTCATATCTCCTCCTTATATTATTATATGTTCTTCTTTTAATTATGTTTTTGGTGTATAATACTTAAAAGGAGATGTTTATGCGACAAAGAAATGTTAAAAATAAAGAAATAATAATCAAAAACTCTAACTATTTTCTTGAAAATCCTGAAAATTATCTTGGTAAATGGCATAATGTTTTTCAAAATAATAATCCTATCAAATTAGAAATAGGAATGGGAAAAGGAAAGTTTATTATCGAAAATGCTAAAAGATATCCAGATATTAATTTTATAGGAATCGAAAAATTTGATAGTATTTTAGCTTTAGCTTTAAAAAAAGCTGAGTTAGAAAATTTAAATAATTTAAAAATGATTAGATTAGATGCTTTCAATATTGATAAAGTTTTTCAAAAAGAAATTACAACTATTTATCTTAATTTTTCTGATCCATGGCCTAAAAAACGTCATGAAAAAAGAAGATTAACTAGTTTAAATTTTTTAAAAAAATATGATTCTATTTTTAAAAATAATAATCATTTAATCATGAAAACTGATAATAAAGATTTATTTTCATATAGTATTAAATCTTTAAATAATTATGGTTATTATATAGAAAATATAACTTTTGATTTAGCTAAGTTAAATGATTTAAATAATATTTCAACAGAATATGAAGAAAAATTTACAAAACTTAACAATCCTATTTATAAAATCGAAGTTTTGAAAGATAAAAAATAATAAAAAGACTATAAATTGTAAAAAAAATTTGTTATAATGTATACAGAGTAGGTGAAATATGAAAAAACTTATTGGTCTTTCTCTAGCTTTTTTACTCCTAATAACAGGTTGTAGTGTTGTAGAAGAAAAAAGTTTTGATGCTATAATCAATAATGTTTTATATCAAGATCAAAATCTTGCTAATAAAAACTATGATGGTTATAAACTTTACTTACCTAGGGGGACAACGACAAACGATAAAGTTTCTAAAAATTTAGTAATAAAGGATCAAGATAATACTTATTATTTATATGTTGATACAATTGCTTATTATTATAAAACAAGAGAAAATCATGAAATTGATAATAATATATTTTATTCAACTAATTTAAATTATAAAGATAAATTTGGTTATATTGATATATCAAAAATAGATAATAAATATTTTTTAGAAGTAATGTATAATTATGCTAAAATTGAAGCTTATGTTAAAGAAGATAGTTTATATGATGCTTTTTTAAATATATGTTATATTTTAACGACTATTAGTTATAATGATAGTACAATTAAGTATAATTTGGATAATGATATTTTAGAAACAAAAACGGTTGAATTTGATATCTTTAAATCAAAGAAAAATAATGATAATTTCTTACAATGGATTAAAGAATATGATAAATACGAAAATAAAAATTCATCAAAAGATCAAGATATAATTGAAACAGAAGATAATGACTAGGAAGGTGATAAGTATGGGATTTATGGATAAACTTAAAAACATATTTTTTGAAGAGGAAGAAGAAGAGGAAATTGTTGAAGATGTTCCTAAAAAGGAGAAAATACCGGAAAAGGAAGTAATGATTAAAAAAGTTGAAATTCCCAAAAAAAGTGAAAAATTACAGGAAGTTGAAATAAAACCGATTGAAGAAGAAGTAGTTTCTAAAAGAGAAGTTAAAAATAATGATTTAATATTTGATGATGAAGACTTTATTTTAGAGCAACCAAAACCTAAGAGAGAAACTCCTGTTTACCATACTGAAACTACTTATAAGACAAGGGATAGTCGAGACTTATATAAAAAAGAAGAAATGGTTAATAAAAAAGAAAGTGTTAAATGTGAATATAGAAGTGAAGATAATAATAGCAAGAAAAACTTTACACCTTCACCAATCATATCTCCAATTTATGGTATTTTAGATAAAAATTATAAAAAAGAAGAAGTTAAAGAAAGAAAGGAAATTCGTTTATCTTCTAGACCTTCAAAAATGGATTTTGATAGTGTTCGTAATAAAGCTTTTGGTGATTTAGAAAATGAGATATTTGCTCAAATCGAAACTATTGAACCAAAACAAGAACAAAAACCAAGAGAATTTCGAAAAATTTATGATATGTCTAATAAAAAAGAAAAACCTATTATTGAAAAAGTAACTATAGGAGAAGCAGATGAATATTTTAATGATTTAGGTCTTGCCTATAATACAGATTATAAGGATATTTCTAAAGAATTAAGTGATGGTAAGGTAACAACCAAAAAAGATGATAAAAATGGTAAATTAGAAGATAACTTATTTGATTTAATAGAATCTATGTATGATAAGGAGGATTAAATGGATTATTTATTAATTTTACTTGTTGTTTTTGGTATAATTTTAATAATTTCTTTAATAATATTAATTGTAAGGCTTAATTTTACGGTTAGTAAAATTGATTATTTACTAGATGATATATCAAAGAAATTAAATACGGTTAACCATGCTTTTGAAGTTGTTGATAAAGTTACAGATTCTGTATCTTTAATAAGTGATCGTATGGTTGATGCTATTGTTAGTTTTCTTGCTAATTTATTTTCTAAACGAAAAAGAAAAGCTGAAAAAGCCGATGAAGAGGAGGAATTTTAAAATGGCTAAAAAAAGTGTAGGTAATTTATTTTTAGGAATTGCAATAGGTACTAGTTTAGGTATTCTTTTTGCTCCTAAAAAAGGAAAAGAAACAAGGAAAGAATTAAAAAATAAGATGTTAGAATTAATTGATAATGCTAAAGAGTTAAGTATTTCTGACGTTTCTAAAATGATTGAAGATAAAATCAATGAAATTAGAAAAGATTTAAACGATTTAGACAAAGAAAAAGTTTTAGAAATCGCTAAAGAAAAATCAAATATGATTAAAGAAAAATGTCAAGATCTAGTTGATTTAGCAATTGATAAAGGTACTCCAGTTTTAAAAGATGCAGCTATTGATGTTCGTGATAAAACAATTGCTGTTATGAAAGATATAATTAAAAAATTAGAAAATGTTGAATTAGATACTAAAAAGTTAAAAGAAAAATAATATATTAAAGAGTTTAAGATATAAAAAATGTCAAATTTATTTTGGCATTTTTTTGCAATTCATTATTTCGTTGACACTTATTTGTCTACTTACTTTATTTTTTTCAAATTATAATCTATAATGTAATTAAGGTATGGCGATTATATGAAAGATATTGATTTAAGTAGTATGATTAATTTAACAAAGGAAGTATTAGAAATAATAAAAAAAGAATATGCTTTATTCTTAAACCAAGAAAAAAAAGATTTATTAAATAGTCTTGATTTTAATAAACTTTATAAATTAATTAATAGCCAAGAATTACCTCCCGTTTATTTAAATAATTTAACTTACTATTTAAATACTAATATTAAAGATAATTTAGATTATAATAGCTCAAGTATTTATTTAAACTATCTAAAAGATAAATCTATTTTGGAAATATATGAGGAATTAATTCCTTTATTTTGTTTTATTCTTTTAGTAGGTGATGTTAATTTTTTGAAATTAGGTTTAATTGAGCAAGAAATTAGAAAATTAAGTACTATTTATAATTTAAAAATTAGTTCTGTTAATAATTATAAAGAACTAGAAGTTGTTGATTTATTAAAGCAAACTATTTTGGAAGATTTACCATTTAATATTATTTTTCTTGATAGTGATGTTGAGATATTTAACTATTTAGCTGAAGAAAAAGGAATTGAAGTTGCTAAATTATATTATGAAATAAGTAAAAAAATGAAAGCTAAGTTTAAAAACTTTTCTAAGAATAATTTTAATTTATTAGATTTTATTAAATATTATGAAAATGTTAGTTATGAAGATATCTTAGATCTTATTTATGATTTTGTTAATCAAAAAATTAAATAGGTCTTTTTTTATTAATAATACATATTATTAAGTGGTGATAAGATGAATTTTAAAAGTATTACAAATAAAAAAATATTTATTTTCTTCTTACTTATTCCACTTAGTTTAGGATTATTATCTTTTTTATTAACTAAAGATGGTATTGCAAGTGTTAAATTATTAAATAAGCCAAGTTTTTATCCTCCAAATTTTCTTTTTTCTTTAGCTTGGACTATTTTTTATATTTTAATGGGCGTTTCAAGTTATTTTGTTTATCAAACCATGTCTTTTCACAAAACAACTTGTTTAGCAATTTATGCTTTAAATTTATTTTTGCTATTTTTATGGCCTTTAATATTTTTTAATTTACAAGCTCGGTTATTTGCTTTTATATTTATTATTTTTTTAGATTTAGTTGTTTTTTATATGATTTTATGTTTTTTAGGTGTTTCTAAAAAAGCTGCTTATTTACAAATTCCTTATTTTTTATGGTTGATATATGCCAGTGTTTTAAATTTTAGTATTTATTTTCTAAATAGATAAATTTTTATCTTTAAAATAATTATAAGTGTTTTAATTTTCTAAAATATTGTTAAATTAAGTAATTAATGTTAAATTTATAATTAAAAAAGAAAGATAATCATCTTATTATGACTAATTTAGTTAAAAGTGAGTTAATTAATTTTAAAAAAAACAAATTAAAGAGAAAAAATATAATATCAAAAGTAATTAAAAAAGCTTAAAATTGTTAGATTATATAAAAACCCATTTAAAAGAATATAAAAAAATAATAATTAAGAAAATAAAAAATAGTATCATTATTATAAAAAAATACTTTCTTTTTATTTGTTTTTATTATTATAAATTTTACGGATATTTTGTTATTATGTGATTAAAACAACAAAAGTTCTATTTAATACATAATTATTTGTATATCACTTTTAATAAAAAATATGATATATTATTGTTAGAAGACATGTTAGTGAAAAGAAAAGGTGATTATATGAATATTATTTTTCATATTGATGTTAATAACGCTTTTTTGTCTTGGAGTGCTCTTTATCTTTTAGAAAATGGATATCAGGAAGATATAAGGCTAATTCCAAGTGTTATAGCAGGTGATGAAAGTAAAAGACATGGTATCGTTTTAGCTAAAAGTTATCCTAGTAAGCAATTTGGCATTAAAACAGCCGAAACTCTTTACTCAGCAAGATTAAAATGTAAAAGTTTAAAAGTTTATCCACCTAATTTTAGTTTTTATAAAAAAATGTCCGACAAATTATATAATTATTTTTTAGAATTTACTCCTGATGTTGAAAGATATTCAATTGATGAATGTTTTTTAGATTTAACAAATACTAATTATTTGTATGATGATATTTTAGAACTTGCTTATCATATGAAAAAAGAAATTAAAGAAAAATTTGGTTTTACAGTTAATATAGGAATTGGCAATAATAAATTATGTGCTAAAATGGCGGGTGACTTTTCTAAACCGGATAAAGTTCATACCTTGTTTTTAAATGAAATAAAAGATAAAATGTGGCCTTTACCGATTGAGGATTTACTTTATATTGGAAAATCTAGTAGCAATTTACTTCGAAAATTAAATATTAATACAATTGGTGATTTAGCTAAAACTGATGAATTATTTTTAAGAAAATATTTTAAAAATCGAGCTAGTTTTATGATAGAATATGCTAATGGAAATGATACTTCCAAAGTAATAAGTAAAAATGGAAAAAATAAATGTTTAAGTTATTCTGAAACTTTAGAAGAAGATACAAATAGTTTAGATATTTTGAATAAAAAAATTTTAGTTATGTGTGAAAAATTAGGTTTAAAATTAAGACAAGATAATCTTTATGCTAAAACAATTGCTATTACCATCAAAACTAATTATTTTAAAGACTTATCTCATCAAAAGAAAATAGTTAATCAAACGAATAATACGATGGAATTATATCAAAATGCTTTAGAAATATTAGAAGAAATTGTTGCTAATCATTTGGTTAGAAATATTGGAGTTCGCGTTTCTGATTTAGTCAATTATAAAAGTTCTCAGATTTCTTTATTCGATGACAATGAAGAAAAAGATGATAAAGTCTGGGAAACAATTGATAAAATTAATGATAAATATGATGATTTAAAAATTTTACCAGCTATTTTTTATCAAAATAAAGATCAGAATTTAAAGGATAAATATAACTAATAATTGTTCTAAAAATGTCAAGTATATTTATTTATTTAAATTATTAAGTTAAAATAATTCTAGAGGTGTCTTTATGAAATATGGTTTTGTTCTTAGAAAATTAATAATTAATAATATTGTTTATTATCAAGTTGTTGATAAAATTAAAGGTAAAGTTTTAGATGGAGATAAAATAGAAGTAGTTGAAGGAACTAATTATTTAGGAAAAGATATATTTTCAATTGATAGTAGTTTTTCAGAGTTAAGTTATATTGAAATACCAAAAGAAGAGTATGAAAAATATAATTTTCAAGAAAGTATTTTTTTAAAATTAGAAAATAAAGAATTAATACCTATTGAAAATATTAATGAAAATAATATGGTTGCTGAAAGATTTTTTAATCATTATAAAGATTTTCTTTTAATACCTGAGTATGATTTAAAAGAAGTTGTTTTAGATGCTAAATCAAAATTAAAAGAAAAATTATTAGGTCAAGACGCGGCGATTAATAAAATTATTAATAAGATTTATAGTAATCAAATGTTTTTACAAGCTGATATTGATCATGATCAAAAAATTAAACATAAAAGTAATATCTTAGTAATAGCTCCAATTGGAAGCGGTAAAACAACAATTAAAGATGTTTTAATGGAAAACCTAAATCCAATTCCTGTTGTTGAAGTATTTTTAACAGGTAATTTACAAGAAGATTTTATTAATATGTTAAAAAAAATAATGTATGCAAGTAATGGTAATTTATTCCTAGCATCACGTGCCATTGTTATTTATGATGGAATTAGTTCTTTATGTTCTAAATATATAAATGATCAAGATGGTTATATCAATCTCTATATTGATGAATTAGAAAAAATTATGAGCCAAAAGTTAATTAGTTTTAAAAAAGATGATGACGATTTTCAATATTTTGATACTTCTTTATTAACTCATCTTTGCTTAATTGATTTAGATTATGATAAAAGAGTTGAAGAAGATATAATTTATTCGGATATACATCCTGATGATTTAAATTTGTTAGGAATAAATCCTAACTTTTTAGGAACTTACTTTGATGATGAAATTATTTTTATGAACAATATAAGTAAAGAACTAGCTTTAAAAATCTTGAAAGATAAAAAAATATCTCCTTTATTAACTTTAAAAAATACTTATGAAAGTAAAGGTTATAAAGTTCATTTTGAAAAAGAATTTGTCAACAAATTAATTGAATATGGTTTAAATAAAGGAGAGGGGATGACGGGAATCATCGAACTTTTAAAATATGTTTTACAAGCTAAAGATTTTACGAAGAATAGTTTAATATTTAAAGCAAAAGATTTTGATGATTTAAAAGTTGGTACTTGTATATATGATGCTCTTTATGATGAAGATTTGCAAGATGAGGATTATTCAGTAGTAAGTGATAATCAAAATGAAAATAAATCTTTATTGAAAGTTGATGTAAAAAAAAGAACTATTAATAATTTAACAGTTATGGATACAGTTAATAAAATTAAAGAAAATATTAAAGGACAAGATGAACAAATTTTTATTTTAGTAAATGCATTTTTTAATCATATTTTAAACAAATTTAAAAAATTAAGTCCTAAAGAAAAAAAGGAATTAAAAGAAAACGTTTTGCTATTGGGAAGCACAGGTGTTGGAAAAACAGCTATGGTTGAAAATTTAGCTAATATTTTTAATTTAACTTACCAAAGGGAAATAGCTACTCGTTATTCGGCAGCTGGTTATGTTGGAGAAGACGTTGATAATATGTTGCTTGATTTAATGATAGCTGCTAATGGCGATATTAATAAAGCTCAAAATGGAATTTTATATATTGATGAAATCGATAAAATAAAAGTTGGGGAAGATAAATTTAGTATGGGGTTAGCTGTTCAAAATCAATTATTAACTCTAATTGAAGGTGATAAAAGAGTTGTTCGTAATAGACATGATGCACCTTTTGAATTTGATACTTCAGGTTTATTTGTTATTGGAACTGGTGCCTTTGATGGTTTAGAAGAAATTGTTAAAGCAAGAGTAAAAAAAGAAAGTGGTAATCAAAGAATAGGTTTTCAAGAGGATAAAAAAATACCAATTGAAAGAGATTTTACAACAGATGATTTAGTTAATTATGGTTATGATAGACAATTTATTGGTAGATTTTCTCATCAAATTAAACTAAATAATTTAGATGAAAATATTTTACTAGAAATTATTAATAATTCAAAAGAAGGTTATGTTAATCTTTGCAAAAAGTCTTATTTAGCTAGTAGTGTAACTATTAAAATGAGTGAAGAATTTAAAAGAAAATTAGCAAGACAAGCTAAAGATAAAAAAATGGGGGCTCGAGGTATAAAAACTATTTTTAAAAAAATTAAAGACGAAATTGATAAAAATATTCAAGCAGGGGATATCTCTGAAGTAATCTTAGATGAAAATAGTTTAGATAATCCAAGTCAAATAACTTATATTAAAAGAAAAAAATTATAACTAAAAAATAAAATTTATTAAATAAGCAAAAACTTACTATATAAGGATTTACTTATTTTTTAATTTTATATATTAATAATTATTAAAAAATATAAAAATTTAATCTATTTTTTTTAAAAGTTTTATGCTACAATAATTATAGAATAAAGGTGATATTATGAATAGAAAAACAGTTTTATTTTTAATAAATGGTTTTGGAGTTGAAAAGAAAGAATCATATTCTATTTATGATCCTACTTTAATGCCAACTTTTGATGAATTAACTAAAAAATATTTATTTTCAACCATTAAATCTAATGTTAATAACTATTATGATGGTTATCGTAATGCTAGTTTAGATATTAATGAACTTTTCAATTATAGTATTCTTGATCAAGAAATTGAAGCAAAAAAATTTACTAATAATTCAACTCTAATGAAACTAAAACAAGATGTTGATACTAAAAAAGGTAATTTACATATCTTTGCTTTAGCTGATACTAGTTTAAAAATTGTTGAGCATTTAAAAGAAACTCTTAAATATTTAAATCCAGATCGTGATAAAAAAATATATTTGCATTTTATTATTTCAAGTTCAAATATTAATGATTACAAAAGTTTAGTTGAGGTTTTTAATAAATTAAATATTGAGTTTGCTAATATAGCCCCCATTGGTTTTATTATGGGTTTAACTTCTATTGATAATAATGCTAAAGATGTTGATTTAAATTTCTTCTTTAAGATGTTTATTACAAAAGTAGGAGAGAAATGGCAATCATTTACTCAAAAATTTGATGTGTTATATGGAACGAAAGTTTTACCAAGAGATACTAAACCTTTTATGATTAATTCAAATTTTGATTTAACAATTAATGATACTTTTTTAATCTACAATTATGATAATATTGATTTAACAAAATTTTTAACTACTTTAGGAAATATCAAATTTGGAACTGAAAATAATAACTTTACTTATTATTCTTTATTTCAGGTTACAAGTAATTTAAATATACCTAATATGTATAATCAAACCACTTCAAAAATTTCTTTAGTAAATGCTTTAACATCTTTAAAAGCAACAGGTTTAATTATTTGTCCTAAAGAAAGAGTAGGTATTATTAATTATTTTTGTAATGGTTTAAAAAATGAAGCCAATTCTAATTTAACATTTATTGATATTAATCCTATTTTATATGATAGTAATACTTTAGTAAATATTATAAATTCATCAAAAAATGATTTAATTATTTTAGATTATGATCTTGATAGTGCTAATAACGTTTCAGAATTAAAAGAAAAATTAAAACAAATCGATGGTGTTTTAAAAAATATTTATCTTAATATGGACGGTAGTAAATATAGTTTAATAATTTCATCTTTTTATGGAATGTCTAAGTTTATGGTTAATGAAAAAAATAATCCTTGTCAAATCATCTTTTCAGGAAAAGTTCCTTTTGTTTTTGTTGATGATTTTATTACTAAAAAAAATTATTTAATAACCGATGGTAATATTAATGGAATATTTAAAAGTGCTTATAAAAATATTAATAAAGATAGTAAATATGAAACTTTAGTTGAAAAACAAAATGGCTTATATAGATTATTTTTTAAACATTAATAATAGGTGTTTTATGTATGATAATATTATTAACAATTTAAAAAAAGTAATTAAGAGTATTCTTCCAATTATTTTTTTTGTTATAATTCTAAGTTTAAATTTTAAAATTGATTTAAGAACAATTATTAGGTTTTTATGTAGTTCTATAATGATTATTATTGGTTTAACTTTATTTACAACGGGAACTGATTTATCTTTAGCTAAAATGGGAAAAAATATTAGTAATAGTTTAATTAAAAAAAAGAATATTAAATTAATTTTATTAGTTAGTTTTTTAATCGGAACTTCTATTACTTTATTAGAACCAGAGTTTTTAACAATTGGCATGGAAGCTCAAAATATTCCAACAAATATCTTGTTAATAACTATTTCTTTAGGAATAGGAATTTCTTTAATGATAGCAATTTTAAGAATTTTATTTAATATAAGTTATCGCTATTTTTTAATTAGTAGTTATCTTTTAATTTTTTTAATTTTAATGTTAGGTGAATTTGCTTCTGTTCCTTTTGCTTTTGATATTGGTAGTGTTGTTGTTGGAGCTATTTCGGCACCTTTTATTCTTTCTTTTGGTGGTAATTTTGCTAATTTAAAGAAAAATAAGAAAAAAGATACTAATGAATTTGGTATTTTATCACTTTGTTCTCTTGGACCAATTATTATGATTTTAATTTTAAGTTTAATTTATCATCCAACAATTATCTATGATTCAGATCCTATTTTAAAAAAATTAGAATTTTTTGATACTTTAAAAACTAATTTTTATCAAGTTTTTATGTCTTTAATAGCTTTAGTTTTAATTTATTTTGGTTTTAATATTAAAAATAAAAATAAAAAGGAAAATAAAAAAATTCTTTTAGGATTAATTATGGTTATATTTGGTATTACTTTATTTTTAACTGGCGGAGATGTTGGTTATTTTAAAATATCTTATATGATTGGTAGTAAATTAAGTGGAATTAATTATTTTTTAATTATTCTAATCGGGGGAATTTTTGGATTTTTAATTGCTAAAATTGAGCCATCAGTTAAAGTTTTAATTACATATGTTGATGAAGTTACAAGTGGTAGTATTAAAGAAAAATTTTTAGAAATATGTCTTTGTTTTGGGGTTGCTATCTCTATTATGTTATCTTTATTTCGAGTTTTAAATGGTTATCATGTTTTGATGTTTTTAATACCAAGTTACTTTTTAGCAATTTTATTAGCTTTTTTTACACCTAGTAATTTTTTGGGGATGGCTTTTGATGCTGGCGGAGTAGTAGCTGGTAGTATAGCTGCTTCTTTTACACTTCCTTTATTAATTGGGGCTGCTAGTCTTTTAACTAATGATTATCTAAAAGAAGCTTTTGGAGTTATGTCTTTAATAAGTGTTATTCCAGTTATTATCCTAGAAATTGTTGGTATTATTTATAAAATAGAAAGTAAAGAAAATAATTTTATTAATATTGATGATACCATTATAGAATACAGGTGAGATATGATTAAATTATTAATAACAATTTATAATAATGAAAAAAAATTTAAAAATATTTTAAAAAAGTATAAGTTACCTTTTAATATTATGACTTATGGAAATGGAACGGCTTCAAGTAGTTTATTAGCTTATTTTGGATTAGATGAAGTAAAAAAAAATATTTATTTTTCTCTTCTTCCAAGTCAATTAGAAATAACTATTTTAAAGGAGATTGAAAATAAACTTTCTTTAAAAGAAGAGGGAAAAGGAATAGCTTTTACAATTAGTTTAACTAGTTCGAACAAATTTATAAATGATAATTTAAAAGGAGAAGATGTTATGGAAGCAGAAAGCGAATATGAATTAATTGTTGTAATTGTCAAAGAGGGCTACAGTGATCTGGTAATGCAAGCTGCTAAAAAAGAAGGAGCTAGTGGAGGAACGATAATTGATGCTAGAAGTTTAGGAAGCAGTAGGAGTATCTTTTTAAATTTAGATATTGATGCTAATAAAGATTTAGTTTTAATAATTGTTCCTAAAAATATTAGAAATAAGGTTATGCAAATTATAAATAAGGAAACTGGTATAAAAACTGATGCTCATGGTTTATTAATGTCTTTACCAATTGATAACTTAATAGGTTTACATGAATAAATTAAAAAGATAATTAACGATTATATTTTAAAAAAAATAGATGAAAGCAAAATGAACTATATATTTTTAGAAAAAATTTAGAATGTATCTAATTTCAAATTACTATTAATTACTATAAAATATTATAAATAAAACTGCTAAAATATTAATTCAATTTATTAATTTAGTAGTTTTTTTAAGTTGTTTTTTA
>CALVPE010000049.1 GCA_944350485.1 uncultured Bacilli bacterium | reverse complement strand
TTACCTTTAATTACTTTATTTTCTAGTTTATCATGTAAAATATAGATATTTTTATCTTTAATATTTAATAAATTTAATATATAATTATTTATAGACATAAGTTTGATCCTTTCAATGTTTTATTTTTTTTTTCAATTACATTGTATCAAATTTATGTCTTTTTTTATTAAATAAAAATAGAATTGATGATATTATCACCAACACTATTTATAATACAACCTAATAAAGTTGTACCACAAACAATTAAAAATAGAAAAAATAAAGAAAGAGCTAAAATGTCCGACCCTGAAGTTATTTCCATTTATCTGTTAATAGAATGCAAAGGGAAAAGTATTAACTCAGGCTACTCAAGTTTAAAATCGGATTTTCCAGAGTTAGTAAATTACGTGGAACGTTCTAGATTTAATAGACTTGTTAATTCTTTAATGACGATAATTAGTGCAATTAGACAAGAATTAAATAAATATAATGATAACCAATATAAAATTGTAGATAGTTTTCCATTAATAAATAACAAGTTTGGTCGTGCACATTTTGGAAAAAGATTAAGAGAGTTTTCAAGTTATGGTTATTGCGCTAGCAAAAAAGAAACATATTATGGTATGAAAGTTCACGTTGTTACTAATCTAGATGGAAATCCACTAGATTATGTACTCACCAAAGCAAACGTCGATGATCGAGATGCTTTATTTGAACTATCTAACTTATTAAATATAGATGTATTATTTGGTGATAAAGGTTATGTTGGTAATATTAGTGAAGAACTAAAAAATGAAAAAAATATAAAATTATATGCATTAAAAAGGAGTAATAGCAAAAATCCATTACCCCCAAAATTTAGAAACATGATTTCAAAATTAAGACGTAGAATAGAAACTACATTTTATCAATTAAATGAATGTTTTAACATAGAGAGAATTCGTTCTAACTCAAAAATTGGATTACAAACATCATTAGAGATAAAATTTTTGTGTTTCAATATCATAGCATTCATTGGTGGTCATACTAGAATTTCTAAAACAATTAATTTCAACTAGCACAACGCGTTAATTAATACTTTTTATTTAAAATACTTTCAATTATTTTTTTATTATTTTTAACTCTTTCATTTATTGGGTTAATTTTTAAAGCTTCATCAATATAATATAAAGCTTCTGGTAATAAATTTAAATGATAACAACTAATTCCTAATAAATCAAATGGTGTTTCGTTCCAAGAAAATAATTCATTTATATAAGTTTTTTCATGGTTAGTAATTTTTAAAGCTTCTTTTAAATATTTGTAAACTGCTGAATAATTTTCAATTTCATAATCCAATATAGCTAGTTCGATATAAGGATCTCTTAAATAAGGTGCTTCTTTAATTGCTTTTTCATACCACATGATGGCTTCATCATATCTTTTTAAATATTTATAGCAACGACCAATAAAACGCATTGAAGCACATCTTTCATCTTTCCAAGTGGCACTTTTTAAGTTTAAATGACGTATTAAAGTATCAATAGCTTCTTGATATTTTCCATAATACATACATTCTCTGCCAAGATAATGCATATTCCTATCATCATTTGGATCTTCTTTAACAGATAGTTCTAAAAGATTTAAATAGTTATTTCTACTTTTTGTATTATCTGGATAATGATTTAAAACAATGTCAGAAATAATTTTTCTTGTTTCATTAGCATTAAGATTAGTTAAAACTTCATGAACAGGATGGGTCCATTTATAATCATGTCGTGTGTGAATTTTATCAAGATAAAAAGTTACATCTGGTTTATTATTTTCATTCAGGTGCCAGTTATAAGTGTAACTAATTCTTGTTTCTCCTTGATAATTTTCTTCTAATTTTTTTCGCCAACCAGGTTCAAATACTTCATCTAAATCCGTAGAAACACATAAAGTAGTATCATCAGGAAGAAGATTTAAAGCTTGATTTCTAGCTTCATCAAAGCGAAAAGGATTAATAATAGTTTCAAATACTTTAACTCCTTTTTCTTTTAAAAGTTTAACAGTATCATCATTGGATCCTGTATCAAGAACATAGATATCATCAGCTTCTTTCATCGAATTATACCATCTTTCAACAAACTTACTTTCATTTTTACTAATTGCATATACAATTATTTTCATATAACCTCCAAATAATTATATTTTTAATTTAGGTAAATATACTTTTCAAGAATAAAAAAATTTCATAGTATAAGAGTAGATAGGAGGATTTTTTATGTTTCAAGAAAGATGTTATGATAGAGATATCGATATAAACAATAATTTTTTTGCTGATAATATGACAAATAATGTTGATATTGATGTTAATAATAACGGAATGGATGGTAATATGCAAATGATGGGTTCATCTTACCAACGACCACTTATTGAGCCAATGCAAGAAAGATGTGTTCATCGTACTATTATGCATGAAGTACCACAAGAGTGATAATTTATGATATATCAAAATATCTGAGAGAAAATAAGTACAAACTAAAGGCATTTTGATAAGAAATGTCTTTTTGTGTGATATAATAGATATATAATATTTTTTAAATTAAAGA
>CALVPE010000048.1 GCA_944350485.1 uncultured Bacilli bacterium | reverse complement strand
TTTTACCATTTTTATCAAAAGATCCTAAATCATCTTTAAAGAATTTATTAGAAGAATTAACTAAAGAAAATGATGGGCCAATGTTATCAACTAATTCTGAAGAAATAGTTGTTTTATTAATAGTTGGATCATTAGTTATATTACTAGCAACTTCTAAAAATTTAGAAGTAAACTCTGAAGCCTCATTTGCAGCATAATAATTGTTTCCAACAATACACTTCATATGAGCATCATCTGCTTGACCATAATTTTTAAATTTATTATCAGTAAACATCTTCTCTAATTCTTTATTCTTTTTGCAATAAGTTACTTTAGTATATTTAGTATTATAACTATCACCTCTAGAACCACCCTGATATCTAATTCCATAAATAGATATATTATTAGCGACAATATAGTCTTTTTGAAAAGTTACATAATTATTTCCCGAATATTTGATATCTTTATTTCTATCCTTATCATTAGTTTGATTCTTACTCCAAAAAGTATCTTCAGGATACCAATATCTACCATCTCCAAATAATACAATATATTTTTTAGCATTACTTGGTATATTTTTACCATCAAATAAACTATTAGCCTTAGCTAAACCATAACCTAATTGAGAAGTTGTTTTTAATTTTACATTATTGCACTTGGTATTATAATTACAAATATTTTTTTCAGAAACTATTTCATTTTTAAACTCTCTTACTACAACAGCACGAGTTGCAAACTGAACTAAAGCAATTTGAGCATTTGGTATCTTACTTAAAATTGTTTTGCTAAATTCAGTAACAGCCTTTTTCATTGAATCAAAATTTTTTTTATTATTCATTGTCTTTGACATATCAAGAACAACAACTATATAAACATCTCCTGAAACAGGTTTTTGAAGAACTCCATTTCCTTTTACATTAAAAGAAACATCATAAGTTCCAAGAGTATTTGTTTTTTTTACACTTTTAGTAACGACTATTCCATTTTCTTCATAAATTAAATCAACCTGAATAACATTATTATTAGAATCTTTTATTTCTTTACAAGAAGTCTTAGAATCTAATTTTAAAGGACATCTTAATTCACCTTTTTCAAACTTTTCCCCTTTTTCTATAGCATTAACAAAAAAAGGACTAAAGATCATCAATAAAATAGATAACAAAATCATGAATTTTCTTTTTTTCATTCAAACACCATTCCTCTCAACTTATTTAAAATAAGCGATTTATTTTAAATATCACTATTTTTTCCTTTCTTTTTAATAATAATTAAAATACTAATTCCAATTATTAAAACTAAAGAAAAACCACCTATAATGAAATATAATTTATAATTATCTTTATTTAAAAAATTATTTTTATCTTCTTTTTTGATATATTCTTGAAATTCTTTATCTATTTCTTCAAAATTATAATCTGATATATTCATAAATTCTTTACAAAATTTAAATTCAGGATATTCACTACATTTATCTTTATTAAAATAATAATATTCGTTATATAAAGGTAAATCAATTTGTACTTTTTTTAATAATTCATCCGTGCATAAATTATTTGTATATGAATAAATATAAAATACAACTTCACCACTTGAAAAATCCCTATTTTTAAAAGTATTAATATCAATTAAATCGTCTTTACCATTTACATATATTTTTAAATCATTATTAAAATTTAAAATTTCAAAATTGTAGGATGACCATATCTCATGGTATTCTTCATCAACCATTTCAAACTTATGATTATAATTAAA
Organism: uncultured Bacilli bacterium; assembly: GCA_944350485.1. Classification (GTDB taxonomy): domain Bacteria; phylum Bacillota_I; class Bacilli_A; order RF39; family UBA660; genus RUG591. The sequence continues at coordinate 9,488 of CALVPE010000048.1, read as the reverse complement.
TTTAACATTATTAGCTAGTTCTTTTAATCTTGCCATTTCAGAACTCGTACATTTATCAATTGCAAAGACATTTAAATAACTAAAATAAATTAAAAACAAGCAAAAAGCATATATTATTTTTTTCATATCCACTCCTATATTCTATAAAGATTATAACAAAAATTTTTTTTATTTACAAGATTTTTTAAATATGTTATCATACTTTATGAGGTGCAATATGAAAAAAATATATTTAGTTTTAGTAATCTTATTATTAACAACGGCCTGTACTGGTAGTTATCTTAAAAATTTAAATTTTAAAAATTTAAATAAAAAATTAGATAACAAGGAAACTTTTATTCTTTATTTATCAGCAGAAGATGATGGTAGTAAAACTTTAAAAAATACTTTAAAAGAGGTTTTAAAAAAACATAAGTTAACAGGTTATACTTTAAATACAGAAAAGTTAAGTGACAAAGATTTACAATCTTTGAAACAAAAATTTAACTTTGAAAATTCTAATTTTATTATTTTTGTTAATAAAGGGGTTGAAGAAACTGTTTTAGCAAGAATAACTGATGTTTATATTTCAACTACTGATTTAGAGAATGAATTAAAATTACAAGGTTTTATTAAATAATAAAAAAACTATTATAAAATAGATTTAAAATTTTATAATAGTTTTTTTATTTATAATTTTCTTTAATTCTTTTAGAAAATTTACAACCACAATAGTCCTGTCGATAAAGATGATATTGATGAGATAAAACAATACTTCTTTTATAACCCTCACGTTTTTTAAAATCAGAATATAAATATTTTGTTCCATACTCCTTTTCAAGTTCTTGACCTATTTCATTCAAAACTTGACTATTTTTTAAAGGACTAATTGTTAAAGTTGTTGTAAAATAATCAAAGTTATTTTCTTTAGCATATAAAGCCGCTTGTTTTAGTCGTAGTTTATAACATTTTAAACAACGACCTCCTCCTTCTTTTTCAGTTTCCAAGCCTTGTATTTCTTTTAAATAATCTTCTTGTTTGTATCCAAGTGAAACTACTTTAACTAAATTTTTAGTTTTAAATTCTTGGACAAACCTTTTTAATTCATTTAATCTTTTAGCAAATTCTTCTTCAGTATCAATATTTGGATTATAATAAAGGATTGTAATATCAAAATAGTTTGTTAAATATTCAATAACATAACTAGAACAAGGAGCACAACAAACATGTAACAATAAGCTCTTTTTATTTCCTAAATTTTTTAAAGTATTATCTAAAACAATTTGATAGTTCATTAGATATCTAAATTATGATAAACATTGCTAACATCATCAATATCTTCCAAAGCCTCAATTAAATTCATAACTTTTTCAGTTTGCTCTTCATCTAAACTTACTAAATTATCAGCTAAATATGTAACCTCACTTCGTAAAAAGTCTGTAATTTGATTTTCTTCAAAAGCTTTTTTTATGTTTAGAAAATTTTCAGGTTCCGTATAAATTGTATAACAATCTCCATTATCAATAACATCCAAAGCATCAGCTGAAATAGCAATATCCATAATTTGATCAAAATTATTATTGGCTTCAATTTCTATAATGCCTTTACGCTTAAATAAATAATTTACTGAACCATCTGTTCCTAAATTACCACCTCGCTTTGTTAATGTTGATCTAACTAGCATAGCAGTTCTATTCTTGTTATCAGTTAAACAATCAATCATGATTGCTATTCCGTGTGGTGCATACCCTTCATATCGAATACTTTCAAAGTTAACATCGCTATTATTTCCAAGAGCTTTATCAATAGCCTTTTGAATATTATCTTTTGGCATATTATTACTTCTTGCTTTTTCAATTATCATTCGAAGTCCAGGGTTCATATCTGGATCACCATTTGTCCCTTTAGCAGCAACTTGAATCTCTTTTGCTAATTTTTGAAATACTTTTCCCCGTTCAGCATCTATCAACCCTTTTTTACGATGAATAGTTGCCCACTTAGAATGTCCACTCATAATAATCCTCCTTCACTATTTGATATTCTACTACAAAAACCATTATTTGACAACGTCTTTCAAAAATTTAAATAAAAAAGAAAAATTTATTTTTAATAATCTTATTTAACAATTATCATAATTAATAAATGATATATAATTATTTTTATTTAATATTAAAATCTTATTATTATCAAGATAATCAGAATCAATATATTTTATATAATTTTTGACATCATGACTAATATTAGAATCATTATTTAATTCATTAAGATAATTAGTATCTAAATATATAACTTCATCAATTGGTTTTATATTTAAATAATCAAACATAACTTGACAATAAGCTTTATTAGTAAGATCATTACAGGTAAATTTTTTATAATGATTACTTCCTAGATTATCATATGAAGCATCTTTTAAAAGCATTTTTTTCAAATTATATAAATCATATGTAATATCTATATCGTCATAATACGATAATTCATCATATTTGGCAATTAAAGGAACAACCCCGGTATATAACATTGTAAATATTATTAAAGTAAAAATAGTTACTACTAAAGTTTCTACTAAAACAAATCCTTTCGAATTCATATTAAACCTCTCTCACTTTAATTTTAAATTTAGTTTCTCTAATATTAAAAATTAAATTAATTTTAGGAGCTTCTTGAAGTTCTTTATTTACTTCTAATAATATGAAATTTTCTGGATAATTACTAGGTGTTACATTTTTAATTTTACTATTATTTAGATTATATATTTTATTATTTAACATATATTCAAGATTAACATAATTAAAAATATCAAATTTATTAGTTAAAGAATATTCAAATTTTAATAAAACCGACCCAAGTTTTGGAACAACACTAGCACTATACTCTACACAATCTCCATTTTGATTATTACATTTTGTATATTTATAATTTTCAATATCTAAAATTTCATATTTACTAATATTAAATTTATTATCAGAAAAATAAGTTTCTTTTAAATCAATTTCTTTATTTAAATCATATATACCTAAATCTTTCTTTTTAAAATCTTTAATATTTAAACGTATATTTCGATAATAAAAATTAATACTTGTTCCAGAATTTCTTTGACCATAATAAAATTCTAAAATAGCTTTTTCTTTTAAATCTTCTTTATTAATTTCAAAAATTAACAAATAATTATATTCATTTTTACTTAAAATTGTTTGATTTTTATAAATAGTACCTAAATCTTTAAAATAACTAGAATTTTTAGGATAATAATATTTATTGTTAATATTTAATCTAGTATTTTCAATATTCAATTTCATATCATTATCTAAATTATTAAAAACATTAAAATTAATAATAATATATTCGTAATTAGCCTTAATAACATCACCATTTTTAGTTAAATTAGTATGATAAGTTGATAATACTTTAATTTCTAAATCATTTATTAAAAAAGTTTCATTTTCTTTATAAATTTTATTAAATACTAACCTATTAAGTGTAAAATAAGCAATTGATAATAAACACAAAACAACACCAAATACTGTTAAAATATAAGAATTTTCTTTTAAATAATATTTAAAATTTCTTTTTTTACGACGAGCAAAATTTAAGACATTATTATAATCAATAGAAGAATTTAATTCTATTTCTTCTCGATCGGCTTCAGTAATATCTAATTCTTGAAGATCTTTTTGAAAATTAAACTTTTTAATATTGAAACCAAATCCTCTAACAAAAGAAACTAACAAAAAGATAAAATTAAAATAATACAAAATCATTGTTAAATCACGAAGTAAAACTAAAACTTGATTAGAAAAACTACTATATTCTAAAGTATTAAAAATACTTGTTAAAAATAATAAAGATATAAAGGTAAAAAAATAAAAAATAACGGCTAAAAGATAGTATAAAACTGGTTTTTTCTTATTTTTCATTAATAAAAATATTAAAAGTAAAAGAGCTATTAAAATAATGGAAATTAAAATAATTGGTATCCCTATATATTTACTACTTAAATTACTAACATTTAAAAAAGTACCTGTTATTAAGTAGTTTTTAAAAAAGAAATAAATACTTCTTAATTTAAAGACCATAAATGTCATTAAAATAAATAATATTATATGTATTATTTTAAAATATTTAATTAAAAGAGCATATGGTTTTCTTATTATCATCTTAATACCTCAATTCTAAGAACATTATACTATAAAAATATTTTAAAGAAAAGTCTAATATTTATTTTTTTAAAATTTCTAAAATAGTTTCATAATCACTATAAGGTATTTTTTGATTTTTAATTAACATGTAATTATCTCTTCCTTTACCAAGAACTAAAATTAAAGACTTTGGATAATTAGTAATAGCATATTTAATAGCTTCTTCCCGGTTCAAAATTTTAACATAGTTTTTCTTTTTAGTTTTAGAAAGCATGTTAGAAATTATTAAATTAGGATCTTCATATCTTGGATCATCTGTTGTAAAAATTACTAATTTGGAGTATTTTAAAACAATTTTCCCTATTTCTTTTCTTTTTTCTTGATAGCGATCTCCTGCTGATCCAACAATCGTAATAATATTTTTTTGAAATTTATGAAAATATTTTAAGACTTTTAAAGTACTATTAGTAGTATGAGCATAGTCAAGAACAACAAAAGGGTTTAAAGAAAGAATTTCCATTCGACCAGGAACGGGTTGTAAAGAAAGAATTTTAGTTTTTAAATAATTAAAATCATATCCTAGATAAAAGCAAGTTAAAAGACAAGAAACTAGGTTATAAACATTGAATTTACCTAATAAAGGTGAAATAATTTTATAAAATTTTCTTTGATATTTAATAATTAAAAACGTTTTATCTTGATAAAGCTTATAATAAATTATTCTTAAATCAGCTTTTTTTGAAAAACCATATGATAAAGAACTTTGACTGTTTAATTTAAATAATTCATAATATTTACTATCACGATTTAAAATACTAAATTTACTATTTTGAAATAATTTTAGTTTACAATTTAAATAATTATTAAAGTCTTTATGCTTATCTAAATGATCTTTTGTTAAATTAGAAAAAATAGCTATATCAAAAGGTAAATTACCAATTCGATTAGTTAAATAAGCTTCACTAGAAACTTCCATAACTAGATCTTTAAAACCTAAAGTTTTAGTATCATTAATAGCTTCATATATTTTATCTAAACTAGGAGTTGTATTATTTAAATTATAAATACGATTATTAATTTTAAAACCTAAAGTTCCAAGACTAGGACAATTTAAAAAATGACTTAAAATATGACAAATAGTTGTTTTTCCATCCGTTCCTGTTATCCCAATTAAATGGAGATTTTTTAAAGGATAATGATAATATTTATTAAAAATAGTAATTATTTTTTGATTTAAATTATTAATTTTTAAAACTTTTTTATTAGGATAATCTTTATCTGTTATAACTAAAGAACATTTTTTTAATAAAGCATCAGGAATATATTTTGATCTATCTTCACATCCTGAAAAAGGTATAAAAAGATCATTTTCTTCTATCTCTTGACTATTTAAAATAATACGTTTGAATTTTATTTTTTTCTTAGTATCAAGAATTTCTTTTAAGTACATAAAATCACCACTGTATTTTATGATTTAAAAAAAAGATGGCTATTTTTTTTGAAGATAATAGGCATCTTTAACATTTTCCATTAAAGAAATAACAGTCATAGGTCCAACCCCACCAGGAACAGGCGTCATCAACCTTGCTTTTTTTAAACAATCTTTATTAACATCGCCATAAAGTTTTTCATCAAAACGATTAATTCCAACATCAACAATAATACTTCCTTCTTTAACCATATCGATTGTTATTAAATCTTTTTTTCCAACAGTTACAATTAATAAATCTGCATCTTTTGTATATTCTTTTAAATCTTTGGTTTTGGAGTGACACAAAGTAACAGTTGCATTTTGATTTAACAAAAGATGAAATAAAGGAAGACCGACTAAATGACTTCGACCAACGATAACTACTCTTTTACCAATTAAATCGATTTTATAATAGTTTAATAAAGTCATTATTCCTTTAGGGGTACAAGGAACTAAAGATGTTTCTTTATTTAATAAATTTATCATGTTAGCATTAGTTAAACCATCAACATCTTTCTGAGGATCAATGGTATTAATAATTTTATCTTTATTTAAATAATCAGGAAGTGGCAATTGAATAATGATACCTGTTATAGTTGGATCTTGATTTAATTTTTTAATTTCTTGCATTAATTCAGTTTCTAAAATTTGATCAAAATGTAAATTTAAAAAATTATAGCCAAGACTAAGAGCCATTTTTTCTTTTTGCTTAACATAAACTTTTGTAGCTTCATCAAAACCAACACTTATATCAACAAGAGTTAATTTATCTTTAATATTAATTATTTCTTGTTTTAATTTTTCTTTTAATTCTAAACTTACTTTTTTACCATCTAAAATATTATTCATAACTATTTAATTCCTTTCGAAGTTCTTTATAGTTAGGGATTGTTTGACTAACTAAAAGCCAAAACTCTTTTTGATGATTAGGATAAATTAAATGACTTAATTCATGAATAATAACATAATCTAAATACTTAAGATCTTTTTTGATTAATTCCAAGTTTAAAGTAATTTTTTTAGCTTTAATATTACAAACTCCCCATCTTGTTTTCATTTTTCTAATTGTTAAACTTGGATAAGGAATTTTCAAAGGAAAAATTTGATACATTTTATAAAGTTGATCTTGAAAGATAATTTGAGCTTGTTTTAATAACCATTTATTAAGATCAATTTCTTTATCAATTAATAATTTATCTTCTAAAATAGTAACCGTCTTTAAATTAGTATAAACAAGACTATATTTTTTTCCAAGATACGTAAATATTGCTTCTTTCTGATTTTTTTTTAATTGTTTTTCAAGCATTTTTAAAACGGAGCTTTTATTATCTTGTATTAAACAAAAAATATTTTTATCACTAGTAAAATAGTTAGTTGTTACATAGATATTTAAATCTTCTTTAATTCGAATATATGTATTTTTATTAGTCCTTTTTCTAGTAATAAATATTTCACTTTCAAAATTATTTAATTTAATTTTCATAATCATCTTTTTTATTATAACAAAAAAGAGTAGTTAAAATCTACTCTATTTACTACATTTTTCACGATATCGATATTGAACAAGTTCACTATTTGGAACTTTTTGATAACCACTTGGTATTTCACTTTCTAAAATATAATCAGTATAAGTTGGAGTTCCTTTGGTAATAGTTCTTGATTGATAATAAGTTACAGTTTCTTGCTTATCAACTTTATCACGATATTTATAATATGTTACTGTTTTATATTTAGTTGTAGTTGTACACTTTTTTTCTGTCTTTGTGTAAGTACATTTATAATCAAACATTGAACCAGGAACTCTTGTACAAGGTACATTTTTATCTCCTCCTGGAACTATTTTCGTATAAGTTGTTTGAACATCTCTACAACTTGTTGAAGAATATGGTTCTCTTGAAGTTGATGTTTTTATTTCACGACCCTCTTTTGAACTCGGTTTTGATGTTCCATTATCAATCCATGAATCAGGATAAGTTGATATTGTTTCTTGTTTATCAACCGTTTTTACTTCTAAATTAGCATTAGGTTCTATTTTAGTTGTCGTTAAAGGTGACCATTCTCCATAAATATTATTATCTTTATACGCTTTAATAACTGTTCTTTGCTCGCGTTCTAAAGTTGGATCTTCAATATAAGTTGTTGTCCATTCACCAAATTCACCACAAACATTTTGAATTGGATTATTATCTTGATTATCATCGTTATTTTCATCGTCTTCATTATTGTCTTCTTCATCTTCTGGTTCAACATAAGTTTCACCATTACATGTTAAACATTCAAAATCTAAATTGTAGTAATAAGTAACTGTATCTTCTTTACTAGGACAACTTAAATAAATTTTCATTTCATAATCCTTAGCATTTCTAGTAACACTAACTAAAGAGGTATTATAACCACATTTATTACCATCATAATCATTGATATCCATTGTCAAAGCACTACCACGTAAGGTTGTAATATTAGCACTTTTTTCTTCCCCAACTGAAGTTGGATAATTACCATCTCCAAAGAAATATTGTTCTCCAGCATTTCTTAAAAGAATAACATTGTTATCAAAAACTAAAGCTATATTATCATTATTATTATAATCAGTATTATCATTTTTTAAATTTTTAACTTTAAAGAATAGAAAGATAATTATTACTAAACAAATTACAATAAGAATTATTTTTGTTATTAACCCTTTATTAAAATAACTATTACCATTTCCATTTTTGTTATCATACTCATTATAATCAAATTCATTATCTTCAGTATACATAGACTACCCCCATAACTGTTTCATATTATATAACAAAATTATCTAAATGTCAAATATTTTACATTATTTTCTAAATTTATTTATTAAATTCATTCGCTTTTCTCGTTACACATTTTTCAATTATTTCCTTATTTTCTAATTGAATTTTTAATTCCCTTAAAATTTTTTTAATCAATTTTGATATATATGATTGTGATACACCTAATTTATTAGCTATTTCTTGTTGAGTATAAACTTTATTATCAAAAAATCCAAAATGTAACATTATAATTTCTCTATCACGATTTGGTAAATTATTAACAATTTCTCTAATTTCTTTATAAATAAATTCTTTTTCTAAAGCAATAGTAAAATCTAAATCATTATCTTTTAACAAATTTTCAACTCTTATTTCAAATCCATCAGCATAATTTTTGATTGGTTTTTGAAGACTTTCAACTAATAAATGCTTTTTTTCCTTACGAAGAAACATTAAAATTTCATTATCTATACAACGAGACGCGTAAGTTAAAAACTCTGTACCACGATTTATATCAAATTTTTCAACACCTTTCATTAAGCCAATTAAGGCAACTGAAATTAATTCTTCCATTTCATATGGAGTTTTAGAAAATTTTTTATACACATAATAAATAACAAAATTAATATTATGATTAATAATTTGTTTTTTGGCTTCCAAATCTCCCTGTCTATATTTTTGAAAGTAATTAGAAATTTCTTCTTTTGATAAAAGTTTTAAAAAATCTTTATATTCATTGATAAATGAGCTATCAAACCACATATTTTATTCCTCCAACTAAATTATTTTATAATATAAATTAATAACTTTTTTAAAGAAATTTTTATCTTTTTTTGGTTACTTTTTCGCAATTTAATTCTCGATTATAATCAAAAATAAATTTTTTTAGTCTTAAAACAATTTTCTGATATTCCCTTTTTTCACTTTCATCTTTTAAAATAAAATTTGTATTTAATAAATCTAAAGCCATTTCTAATAATTGTTGAGTAGATTTTTCTTCTAAATAAAGTTCTATTAAAAAATTTGCAAATTTAGATTTCCATTCACTAAAATTATATTTGTTAACTAATTCTTGCATTTTTCTCCCCCCTTAAATTGAAAAGATATTTTACCATATTT
>CALVPE010000047.1 GCA_944350485.1 uncultured Bacilli bacterium | reverse complement strand
ATTTTCTTTTATACAGTTTTTCATTCTTATATAAAAAAGAACTATTTAATAAAATTTGTTTTAAAAGTAATAAGTAAAACATATATTCTTTTTTATACAAAGCTGGAAAAATAAAAAAGAAATCTATTGTAGAATATTTATTTTTTATTATATATGGTTCTCTTTTTAAAGTTATTAATTCTTTATTCATAATATACTCCATTTAACATAACTATTATAACATAATTATGTTTACATTAAAAAATATCAATACTAAAATTGATATCTAACAATTTAATTAATTAAATTTTTCTAACTAATCTAATCCCTTCACTAAAATTACAACTTTTTGAACATTCAAAATCTGGAAAAGTACATCTTGCGCCATAAGTATACTGTTTAATATCATCGGCAAGTGGATTCTTTGACTCTTCTAATGCTTTTTGATATTTTAACAAAGTATCTCTAGTTTGCAACATTATTTCAAGTTGAGCAGCACTACATAATCTTTCTTTACATTTCAAAATAAAATTATCATATGTACCTAATTCACTAATTTTTACAAGTTCTCCTTGTGGATTAACATAGCCTACACTATTAATGTCTTCAAGCCATTCAGCAACTAACATCGGATCATCTTCAATAATTGGTGGAATAAAATATTTTTTATCATCATTCATTTCCATTTGATAATCTAGTGTTCTATGTCTTTGAGCTTGGGCAAGAGAAGAAAAAGAACCATCATACAAAGTAGAATAAACAGAACCAAAATATTCTTCTCTATCATCTAAATTCTTACCAAATAAAGAAAGTTTTCTATGTTTAGCATTTTTCATTAACCTATCATCTAAAATATTTAAGCCATCAAGATTTTCTAATAACTGATTAATCGATAATGCTAATTTTTTATTAAATTCCAAATTCATATCAAGAGAATTAATATAATCTTGTAACCAAGAAGCAAGATAATTTATTTGCCTTAATGAAGTGGTATAAATCATTTGTGTTGGCATGAATACAGTAACTAAATACCTAGCATTTTCTTGTGCTAATTTTTGTATCTTAGAATCACTATATATATTTCCATATTTTTCTTTTATCTTAGCCTTAAATAAACATATCCATTTATTATATAATCTTGCTTCATCTTCTGTAATAATTGAATCGTCTTTTCTTTCGATCTCAGTATAACGGGCTGATTTTTCACTTGTCGTATATTGACTTTCATTATTAAGTACCATTGCTAAAATTTTAGGTATATTTTGTAAATTTAAACTAATAGATATATGATCATAAACACTATGATGTCCATTATTTAAAGTCATATTAACTCTACGTAATGTTTTTTCTTCAGGTTCGTTTTCAAGATGAGAAAAACCTTCTTTATCATAACACACACCTGCTATTTTCCCAGATAACTTAATTGCTTCATCTTTATCAAAAGTCCCATTTGATTTTAAAAATTGATTTGGTAAAATACCAACTTTAACTTTTTCCATTTATACCTCCTGATTAATATTTAACATTTTAAACTTTTATTTCTATAATCTAATTATATATTAATTCTAATACCCAAGCAATAAATTTATAGTCTCATTAATAAATAAAAAAATAACTATCTTAACATCGTTTTTTTAGAAAATTATTTAATCTAATATTTTATTACTAGATTAAAACTATCATCTTGTTGTCTTAATTAGACAGAAAGAATAAATTTATAAATAATATACTTTTTTTTACTTAGTTTTTTTTGTTAAAATAGATTTATAAAAATGATTAGGATGTAATAAAATGAAAAAAATGTATAAAGAATATTTATTAAAAAATCATAATTTTGATAAGAAAACAATGTTAGGAATATTTAGTTTAATAATTGTAATATCAGGTATTTTTGGTTGGTGTTACGAAGTTATATTTTATTATTTCAATAGTGGTATGAAAGAAATATATTTTCGAGGAGGTAATTTTCTTCCTTGGATAAATATTTATGCAATAGGAGCTATTATAATTTATTTATTAACTTATAATAAAAGAAGAAATCCCCTATTAGTATTCTTAACTAGTATGATATCTACTGGTATACTTGAATATTTTGCTGGTTATTTTATGGAATATATTATGGGAATAAAATGTTGGGACTATAGTAAAGAAATATTAAGCTTCTTTAACATTAACGGATATGTTTGTCTAAGAAGCGTTTTAGTATTTAGTGTATCTGGTTTATTACTAATATATTTAGTAGTACCATTTTGCTTCTATTTAGCAAAAAAAATGAAAAAGAAATACTTCTTAATCCTAAGTTATAGTCTTTGTTCTATCTTTTTATTTGATGAGTTATATAACTTATTATTTGCTAGAATTTTATCTCTGCCTAGAGCAAGCGATATATATAAAAAATTAGGCTTAAAATATTTATATTTTAAATGATTTATGAAAACTTTTTTAATTAACTAACAAAAAAATATCATCTATAACATTAAATGATATTTTTTAAACTATAAAAAATATTACAAATTATTTAATCTTTATTACTTTACCAGAATCTATTTCATAAACTTCATCAGCTAAAAAATCAATATCTTCTTTAATATGTGAAGCAATTATTATTAATTTTCCTTTTTCCTTTTCTTCTTTTAAAATTTCTCTAATTTTTTCAGCCGTTAATTTTTCAATACCGTTTAATGGTTCATCTAATATAATAATATCAGGGTTTTCCATCAAAACTTGAGCTATTCCTAACTTTTGTTTTGTTCCTAAAGAATATTTTGCATAAATCTTATCCTTTTCAGAAGAAAGATTCAGCTTGTCAATAATACGTAAAATATCATTATCATCAATTCTATTTTGAATAGATGCAAGTAATTTTAAATTTTCAAACCCAGTTAAATCAGGTAAAAACGAAGGCTTTTCAATTAAAGCTCGAGCGTTTGGTAAAAATTCAAAACTTTTCATATAATCTTTACCATCTAAAAGAACTTCCCCACTACTAGGGACATAATAACCACAAATTATTTTAAGTAATACACTTTTACCACTACCATTTCTACCTATAATGCCATAAATTTTTCCAGATGTTAAAGACAAATTAACATTATCAAGAACCATATTATTATCAAAACTTTTACTTAAATTTTTAATTTCTAAAATCATATCAATTACTCCTCAATTTTTCTATCATTTTTTTATGAAATTTTTTTGTTATTAAAAATATAGCTACTATAATAATTAACAATATCAATAATAAAAACAAAATATACTTATGTAAGTTATAAACATTTTTGGGAATTACCAAGAAAAGAAATACACCGACTATGTAATAAATAAAAATATTATTAGCTCTATAAAATAAAATATAAAGAAATAAATAAGAAAACTCAATCGATAAAGTATAAACAATATCAATAACTATTAAATTAACCAGTTCTATATTCCAAGAAATCGTTGAAAACAAATACAAGCAAAAAAATAAGCTTAAATATTCTAATAACTTTAGGACAATTGTCAAAATTATTACAAAAGAAAATTTTGTAAACATCCATTTAAAAATTTTAATTCTCATAAAAAGATTATCAAGCTCATAATTCAAATCTTTAATAAACAAATCAAGTATTAAAAAAATAAAAACGATATTATTAAATAAAAAAATAATATACTGAATAATACTAAATTCATCTTTTAAAATATTAGTAGCATTAGAAAACATTATTTTTTCAAGAGAAGGTATTTCTTCTGTTAAATGTAAAGTAAGTGATATTACATTTATTAAAAGAAATAAAAGAAGTAATTTAATTTTATTTTTTTTTAAATAATTAAAATCATTTTTTAGTATAAAATTCATCCGATATCAAGCTTCCTTCTTTTTAATAAATAAAAATATAAAAATATTATTACAGTTATTACAAGAATAATAATAAATATTGATATTAATATATCTCCACTAAAACTTAAATACAATTTATCATTAAATCCAAAAAGTTTTTCAATTATTAATAAAAGTAAAATAAACAACTGAAATATATACATTTTAATAGTACCAAAATTCAAATAAATAAAAAGTGAAATAATATTAATGAAAAAAAGAACTACAAAATATCTCCCCAAATAATAAATAGCATATATCCAAGTATCAATATCATATAATAAAATTATATCTTTTTTTGTAGTTACAAAATTACTTATAATAACTAAAGGAAAATAAATTATTCCAAAAAGCATAATATTAAATAAATACATAACAAAATTCATAAATACTAAATTATAAATATATATTTTTTTATTTTTTAATCTTAAAACAACATCTTTAAATTGATTATTAAAAGCTTCAATAACATGAACTGTCGTAATAAACGATACTACGAAAAATAACACATTAAAATAATTAAATTGAAAAGAAAGTAATATTGATCTCCAAATATTATCAATATTCAAACCTAAGATAAAATGACCATACAAAGCTAAAACAACTAACAATAAATAAATAATTTTATACTTATCGCTTTTTATTAAATAACTAAACATCTGTTTTTTTTGCATAATAATACCTCTAAGCACTTATAAAATCCGAAGATATAATAATCTTTTCTTTATTTCTATAAAATAAATACAATAAATAAAATGAAAGAATAATAAGAAGAACAAGTTCTGGTATAACCCATAAATAATTAGAATTAGTATGAAATACCCAAAAACCAGTAATTGTAAAAAATTCATAAGAAATATCCAAACCTAATATTCTTCTTAATATTATAGCAAATAAAATAATATAGTAAAACATATTAAATATAAAAAAGTATAAATAACCTTTCAATATCACAAGAACAGTATTTTTGTTTGTTAACAAAGCAAGTAAAGATAAATTAACACAAAAAATATTAAATAAATATTGAATAATAATTACAGTAACAAAATAAAAGTAAAAATTAGATATAAACCATTCACTATAAAGATTTGTTGAATCAATAATTTCAAAATTAGTTAATATTCCCATAAATAAAAAAACAATAAAAAGTGAAATTGGTGTTATTAAAGGGATAAAAATAGTTCTCTTATACACTTCCTTTAATAATGTTTTATATTTCATTCTTTGTAAATAATATTTAAAATATCCAGTGGAAATAAAACTATGTATAGTTCCTAAAGTTGCAAGTGAAATGATAAGTGGTGATAAAAATTGTAAAGCATGATAAGGATAATCAACAATGATATTAGTATAAAGATTGATAAATCCAGACTTCTTAACCTTTCCCATAAAAGTATTATCTGGATTATTTATATATTCTTCTAAATCCCAACCATATTTTGTAAATCCAGTACAAACTTCAGATTCCATATCTTGATTTTCATAACAAATTTTTTTAATTTTATCATAATCAAAATAACGATTCACTAAAAAAAAGTTATATATGGAAAAAATTGTTATAAAAATAACAATTATATAAGCAACTATTATATATTTATTTCTTTTAAAAAACAATTTTTTCAAACTTCCCAACCTCCATAATATTTAACAGTTGTTAAAGTACTTTTCGTGGCCATTAGCCATAACTGATAAGATCCTAATGTCTTACTACTATTACCAAAATAAACATTTATACCAGTAGGTAA
>CALVPE010000046.1 GCA_944350485.1 uncultured Bacilli bacterium | reverse complement strand
TAATACCACCAGTTGGAAAATCTGGACCTTTAATGTATTGCATCAAACCTAGTGTATCAATATTTGGATTATCAATATAAGCAATGCAACCATCTATTACTTCCCCTAAATTATGAGGTGGAATATTAGTTGCCATACCAACGGCAATTCCCATTGAACCATTAACTAAAACATTAGGAAATCTTGAGGGAAGAACATCTGGTTCTTTTCTAGTAGCATCAAAGTTATCACTCATATTAACGGTATCTTTTCCAATATCTCTTAATAATTCTAAAGAAATTTTAGATAAACGAGATTCCGTGTAACGATTTGCAGCAGCCCCGTCTCCTTCAATGTTACCAAAGTTTCCATGCCCATCAATTAGCATATAACGTTGGTTAAAATCTTGAGCTAAACGAACCATAGCTTCATAGATACTACTATCTCCGTGGGGATGATAATTACCCATAACTTCCCCAACCGTTTTGGCACATTTACGATGTGGTTTATCGGGTGTATAACCAGTTTCATACATGCTCCATAAAATACGACGATGAACTGGCTTTAAACCATCTCTTAAATCAGGAATAGCTCTTGATTTAATAACACTTAACGAATATTCCATAAAAGATGAGGTTATTTCTTCAACAATGTTATTTTGATCAAGTCGATCTCTTTCATGAAAATAATCTCCAAAATCTCTTGTATCTCCAGGAATATGAACACCATCTAAGTTCGCAGGAGTTTCAACCTCAGGAGTATCTTGATTATCTTCAGCTCTTTTAAGCAATTCTTCTAAATATTTTTTATCATCTATATTTTTATTATCTTTCATACTTACCCCCTATACATCAAGATTTTGAACTTTTTGAGCATTTTCTTCAATAAATTTTCGACGTGGCTCTACTTCGTCCCCCATTAATTTTTCAAACATCGCATCAGCTGCAACGCAGTCGTCAACAGTTATTTTTCTTAAAACCCTTGTATTAATATCCATAGTTGTTTCGCATAACTCATCAGCATCCATTTCTCCTAAACCTTTCATACGAGCAATTTCGGCTTTGTTTCTAACGTTTTCTGGTAAACTTTTTAAATAATTTTCTAATTCCTCATCATTTAAAACATATTTTCTTGTTTTTCCGTGCATAATCCTAAATAATGGCGGTTGCGCAGCATAAATATGACCAGCTTCAACAATTGGCTTAAAAAAACGATAAAATAAAGTTAAAAGTAAAACCCGAATATGCGAACCATCAACATCGGCATCAGTCATGATAATAATTTTATCATAACGAAGCTTTGATAAATCAAAATAATCCCCTATTCCCGTTCCAAAAGCAGTAATAATAGTTTTAATTTCTTCATTACTGAACGCTTTATCAACTCGAGCTTTTTCAACATTTAAAATTTTACCACGTAAAGGTAAAATAGCTTGGGTCATGGAATCTCTTCCCAATTTAGCTGTTCCACCAGCGGAATCTCCTTCGACTATAAAGATTTCACAGATACTTGGATCTTTACTTTTACAATCAGATAATTTACCAAAACCTGATAAACTATTAGGAGCTAGATCACTTTTTCTAGTTGCTTCCCTAGCCTTTTTAGCAGCCATCCTAGCATTTTTAGCTAAAATAGCTTTATTAATAATTGTCCTTGCTTCTTCAGGA
Organism: uncultured Bacilli bacterium; assembly: GCA_944350485.1. Taxonomy (GTDB): domain Bacteria; phylum Bacillota_I; class Bacilli_A; order RF39; family UBA660; genus RUG591. The sequence goes on along the minus strand of CALVPE010000046.1, from coordinate 11,854 downwards.
TTTTCAAGTAAAAATCTTTCAAATCCCTCTGCAAAAACGCTATCAGCTAAATCTTTAACTTCACTATTTCCTAAACGACCTTTAGTTTGCCCTTCAAATTGTGGATTTGGATGCTTACAAGAAATAATCATGGTTAAACCTTCTTTAACATCATCATCACGCAAATTTTCATCTTTTTCCTTTAAAATATTTTTACTGCGAGCATATTTATTAATAACTCGTGTTAAAGCTCTTTTTACACCATCTTCATGAGTTCCTCCATCATGAGTATTAATATTATTTACAAAAGAATAAATATTAGCATTATAGGAAGTATTGTACTGCATAGCAACTTCAAAGAAAACTCCATTTTTTTCCCCAGTCAAATGAATAATGTTATTATGAATTGGTGTTTTTTCTTGATTGATAAAACGCACATACTCGCTGATACCACCCTCATACATAAAAGTTTCTCCAGTTGTATCTTCTTCATCTCGATCATCACGAATATTTAAAGATAGACCCTTATTTAAAAATGCTAATTCTCTAATTCTTACTCTTAGAGTTTGATAATCATAAATATCTGTATCAAAGATTTCAGGATCCGGTTTAAAAGTAACTGTAGTTCCTGTTCTTATTAATTCACATTCGCCTATTACATGTAATGTTTCTTTAGTATGCCCTCCATTTTCAAAACGAATTTGATTAATTTTACCATTTTTATAAACGGTTACTTCAACCCATTTAGATAAGGCATTAACAACACTAGCACCTACTCCATGAAGTCCACCAGATACTTTATAACCTCCACCTCCAAATTTACCACCAGCATGTAAAACTGTATAAACTGTTTCAACTGTGGATAAACCTGTTTTTGGATGAACATCAACCGGTATTCCTCTTCCATCATCTTTAACAGTTATAGAATTATCTTTATTGATTATAACTGAAATATGAGTACAAAAACCTGCTAAAGCCTCATCAATTGAATTGTCAACTATTTCCCAAACTAAATGATGTAAGCCCTTAACATCAGTTGTTCCTATATACATACCAGGCCTTCTTCTAACCGCTTCTAAGCCCTCTAAAACTTGAATATCAGAAGCATCATAATGACCCGTCACTTTTTCTTCTAACATTTTTTACACCACCTTTAATTTTTAATTGTCCATTTTTTATTTTAAATATCCTTGCTTCCTTAACTAAATCAGCACTTATATTTTCTAAATCATTAGTTGTTATAATAACTTGAAGATTTTTTTTTAAATATTTCATAATATTATTTCGTTTTCTTTTATCAATCTCTGAAAAAATATCATCTAAAAGTAAAACTGGATATTCTTTTTTAATCTTTTTAAAAACTAATAATTCACTTATTTTATAAGCAATTACGATTAGTTTTTGTTCTCCTTCTGAAGCATAAATACGTGCATCCAAATCCTTAATTTTAAAGATTAAATCATCACGATGCAATCCAAACAAAGTCATTCCTTGCATAATTTCTTTTTTCACATTTTTTTGATATAAATTACTTAAATTTGTTTTAATTAAATTTTCATCATATTTTTTTAAATCTAGATTGTTAATATATTCGATTTTTAAACCATCGAGACTAGATATCTTTTTAAAAACTTGACTAATTATTTGATTAATCTCTTCTAAATAAGAAAAACGATAATAATAAATTTTTAAACTAACTTCAATCATTTTTTGATTAATGATTTCCAAATACTTATAATCACTTAAGCCATTTATATTTAATCTTTTCAAATACTCATTTCTAATCTTTAATAAACTGTTATATTCATTCAAAAAATTAACATAATGATTATAAAGCTCTCCTATTTGAATATTTAATAAATTTCTTCGAATACTAGGTGTTCCTTTAATAATTTCTATGTCACTTGGCATACAAGTTGTAACACAAAAATTTGAAATATAATTTGATATTTTTTTTATTTCAGTGTTATTGATAAAAACTTTTTTTTGAAATTTATCAAGATAAACTTGGTATTTTTTTAAATAATCATCATGTTCAACTAAACTTGTAATTAAAGCATTAGAAGTACCTGTTTTAATTAAATCTAAACTTGTTCCATATCGATTTGATTTAGTTAATGACAGTACATATATTGCTTCTAAAATATTTGTTTTTCCAACTCCATTTTCTCCAATAAAAATATTAATACCAGGAGAAAATTCAACTGATAAGTTTTCATAACTACGAAAATTAAGTAATTTTAAACTCTTTAATCTCATAAATATCACAAAACCCTAAAAAAACAATATTTTTAATTAGGCAATATACCTATACTTGCTTTAATATTATATCATAAATTTGACTTAAAACAACCCTATATAATAAATTTGGATAAAAAATTATAAAAAAATAGTTTAATTTTATCAATATTTTTTTCTACAAAAAAAAGTTTAAAAATAGCATTTTCTATTTTTAAACTTTTTTTAATTATATTTCTCTATTTGCTCTTTTTTTTATAAGATTTTGTAACCTTGTAGCTCTTAATAATTGCATTTCAAATGATTTAAAACTAATTTTTAGAATTAAATCTTTTCCATTTAAAAAAGTAACTTTCGTATAACCACGATATTTTTCATAACTTAAAACGTTATTTAAAGAAATCCAACAACTTTTTTCATTATTTAATCCTCCAGTTGGGAAAAAAATAATATCATTGCTTTCTTCGATTATAATTGGTAATTTGTAACTACTTCCTAAGATTTTTTTAGTTCCTTTTACACGTCCTTCATAACTACTTCCATAGTAATTACAACTATCTTCCATCACTTCATAACTAGATTTTGGCAGTAAATATTCTTGATCTTTTTCAATAATTTTAGAAACATCATCACTTATATTTACAATAGCACAAGTATCAGCATTTATTTCATAAGATTCAATATCCACTTAATTCACCCCCTTTATCAAATTTTTTAAATTTAAACTTTATCCACAAAAATGTGGAAAATTCAAATTTATGCGGCTTATATTAATATCTAATCTTGTCGAAATTTGTTGAATATTGTCGAATAAATTAAAAAGTTGAAAAAAAATAGACTATTTTTGTAAAAAATAATCCATTTTGATAATTATTATTAAAAATTTTGTCTTTTAAATGTTTTAATAAGTACGAATTGGTAGTACTAATTGTATTAAATCATCATTTCCTTTAGCTTTAAAAATAATTGGATTTACTTCTCCAACAAAAGATATCTCACACTCTTCTTGAGTTAAAACTTTTAAAGCTTCCATTGCATATCTAGCACTAAAAGAAATTTTGATATCTTCTTCTTTATCTTTTAAAATTTGCATATTTTCTTCAACTCTGCCAATTTCTGCACTAGATGACTTCATTGTTAAAATATTACCATTAGTTTCAAGTGTTACGACATTTTTTTCTTTATCACTTGTTAAAATACTAACACGATCAATTACATTGTATAAATCATCAACTTTAACAGTTAATTTAAGCATGCTTTCTTTTGGTAATAAATTAGTTGTATTTGGGAAAGTTCCATTTATTAAACGACTTTGAAAAACGATATTATCATATTTGAATAAAATTTTATTATTGAAAATATGTAATTCAATATTTTTATCATCGTCAGTTAATAATCTTGAAAATTCAACAATGTTTTTACTAGGAATAACAATGTTATAATCTGTTTCAACATTAGAATTTAATTTTAAGATTTTTCTTGCTAAACGATAAGAATCTGTACAATTGCATTCTAATAAATCACCAACTATTTTAAAATTTAATCCTGTTAAAGGAGGTCTTGCTTCATCAGTTGAAGCTGCAAAAGCTGTTTGATTAACTAAATCCTTAAATATTTTACTATTAATTAAAATAGGTGTTTTATTGAGTTCTAAATTTATGTTAGGATACTCATTTTTATTAATACCATTTAAATTATATTCACTATGTTCTGTTGAAATAATAACTTTTAATTCATCAAATACTTCTAAATTAATTATTTTATCAGGTAATTTACGAACAATATCTAAAATATATCTTCCTTGAATAATAATACTACCTTCTTCATCAATTGTCATATTTTCATCATTTTCAATAAAAGAACGAATTGTAATATCATTATCGGAAGCTGTTAAAGTTAATCCTTCATTGGTTAAATCAAATTTAATACCAGCTAAAGCAGGAACTAAATTTTTAGTAGAAATTGCTTTTGATACTTTATTTAAATTTTCAAGCAATAAATCTTTTTTTATTTTTATTTTCATATTTTTATTTCTCCTTTTTTATTTTTTTATTTTTTTTATTTTTTTTATTTTTTTTATTTTATTATATATATATTATAATAATAATAGTGTGGAAACATGTGGAAAACTCATTTAAGACCTTATGTAGCAAGGTTTTTATGAGATTTTTTGTTGTGGAAAACTATGTGGATAACTCAAAGTTATCCACAATTAGATGTTGATAACTTATTTTCTTTTTATTATTTTTTATATTATTTGATATCAAATAGGAATTTTCCACATTTTTTTGATTTTTAAATTGTGGATAACTCTGCAAAACCTTACTACATATGAGTTTTATATGTGGAAAACTATGTGGATAACTTTTTTAAGTTAAATTTCTTTTGATTTTTTCAACAGTTTCTCTAATGCTTTTATTAGTTTTTATATCGCTTTCAATTTTTTCACATGAGTGCATAACTGTTGAGTGATCTCGTCCTCCAAATTCTAAACCAATTCTTTGATAGGATTCGTTTAAGAAATCTCGAGCTAAAAACATAGCAATTTGTCTTGGAAAAGCAACGTTAGCACTTCTTTTTTTACCTTTTAAATCATCAGCTGATATTTGAAAGTATTCAGCTATTACTTTTTGAAGTTTAGAAATATTATTTTTCTCACTAGTGCCTTTATTTATAAAGTCTTTTAAGGCATCAACGGCTAAATTTAAAGTAATTTCAGCTCCACCCATAATCGTTGAATAAGCAAGTAATCTATTAATTGCTCCTTCAAGCTGTCTTACATCGCTTGCCATATTGGAAGCTATATACTCTAAAACATCTTCAGGAATATTTTTATCAATTTTAGCTCCATCAATTTTCTTCTTTAAAATATTGATTCGAAGCTCCATATCAGGTGGATATATATCAACTGTTAACCCCCAACAAAACCTTGTTCTTAAACGATCTTCTAAGAGTTTTAAATCATTTGGGGATCTATCAGATGAGATAATTATTTGTTTTTTATCACTATAAAGCGTGTTAAAAGTATGAAAAAACTCTTGTTGAGTTTGTGTTGCACCAGCTAAAAATTGAATATCATCAATAATTAAAACATCAATATTGCGATATTTATCTTTAAAATAGTCAACGTAATTATAGCTTTCATCTCCTTCACCATTATCTTTTCTCCCAATTCCTGAAAAATCAGAAATAAATTGTTCGCTTGTAACATATAAAACTTTTTTATTTGAAGTTGTTTGAATGTAGTTACCAATTGCATGCATTAAATGGGTTTTTCCAAGACCACTATTGCCATATATAAATAAAGGATTATAAGTAAGACCAGGACTCTCCGCAACAGCAAAAGCAGCTGCATGAGCTAATTTATTACTATTTCCAACAATAAAAGTTTCAAAGGTATATTTAGGATTTAAGTTTGATTCATGATAAAATTTACTATTAATTTCAACTTTTTTAACTGGGACACTAGTTTCTTTCTTTACATTTTTATTTGGTACTTCTTGCTCTAAAACAAACTCCAAATCATATACATTACCAGTTAATTTAGTTAAGATACTAACAATTAAATCTTGATAAGTTTCTGATAATCTCTTTCTATGAATATCCAAAGGAACAATAATAGTTGCCTTATTATTACTAATATTTAAAAGTTGAGTTTTACTAAACCAAGTTGAATAAACCATCGAATTTACATTACTTTTTATGTTTTCTAAGAAGTTATTCCATAATATTTCATTATTCATATTCACCTCCCAAAAACTTTCGTACCTATATTCTACATTTTTAATTTTAAAAAGTAAAGAGTAAGACACTAGGTTGACACTTTTGAGTTATCCACATAGTTTTCCACAAATTTAACTGAGTTATCCACAATTTGAATGTGGATAACTTTTAAATAAAAAAGTTATCCACATAGTTATCCACATAGTTTTCCACATATAAGATCCTTATTTTTTAAAGAGAGTTTAAGTTATCCACAATTCCTATTTTTTTACTTATTTACATGTGGAAAACTTTTTCCACATATTTGTGGAAAACTTTATATTTTTTCACAAAAAAAGATAAAAATAGCTAAAAAAATTTTAAAAAAGTGTCAAGTAAAAAATCAAAATTATTAAATTGTGGAAAACTTCCAATCTTTTTAGTTATCCATAATTGGGAGTGGAAATTTTTTTACAAGAGATGAGTTAATCAAGAGATGAGTTAATTTTAGATATTTACTCCAGAAAAAATGTATGTTAACCTTAAAAAGGTGATATCATGAATTTAAATTATCAAAAATTTGAAAAAATAATTAAAAAAATGAATTTATTTTTATATTTAAGTTTAATTTTTTTAGTTTTAACAATTAGTTTACTTATTTTAGGAATAAAACATGCTAATCAAAAACTACCTCAAGCTCTTAATATGAATAATTTAATTACTAGTAAGGAATTAAAAATTAATGAATATGCTTATGTTGATATTAATACGACTCCTTACTTATTTGCAAGTTATACCACTGGTTTAAAAGAAGAACGAAATAAATTTTATTTTGTTATGGATCAAAACGATTTTTTATATATTCTTTATATGAGTGATAAAAAATATCAAAGTTTAAGTAGCCAAAATATTACTGAAAAAACATTTCGTGTTTTTGGAATAACTAAAGAAATAAAAAACGATATAAAAAAATTAGCTATTAATTCTTATAATAGTTTAATGCAAAATGAATATTTAACAGAAGATAATTTTCAAGATTATGTTGGATTAGTTTACTTAGATTTAGAAACTAATTATTATAATTCATCTTTTTATTATTTAGGATCATTTGTTTTTTTTATTATTTTTCTTGTCTTATTAATAAATTATCTTATAAACAAAAAAGCTTTACAGCAAGTTATAAAGAAATATTCAAAAATAGAATTAGATAAAATTTTTTATGAAATGGAAGAAGTAAAAAATAATCCATATACTAAAATGAAACTTTACTTAACTAAAAATTATGTTGTTGATTTAGCTAATAAATTAGTAATTTTTAAATATGAAGATATTATTTGGGTTTATCCTTATGAGTATCGTTATAATGGATTACTTGTAAATAGAAATTTAAAAGTTGTAACAAAAGATAAAAAAATTTATGATATTTGTTATACAAAATATTTTAATAAAGATAAAAATAGAATTCTTGAGGAGGTAATTCAAATTTTAAAAAAGAAAAATAATAAGATTTTAATAGGTTTTAATAAAGAAAATCAAGATATGATAAAAACAAAGGAAAAATTAAAAAATAATTAATAAATAGTTAGAAATAAGTTAATATTAGTTAAAATTTTTACAAAATAGAAAAAATTATTTGACATTTACATTAATTTACTATTATAATAATGTAGATTTTAGTTTTGGAGGTGTGAAAAATGAAAAGAACTTATCAACCAAATAAAAGAAGAAGAGCTAAAAAACATGGTTTTTTTGCAAGAATTAAAACTTCAGTTTTAAACAAAAGACGAAAAAAAGGTCGCAAGGAACTTATAAAAAAATAATCCACAATATTTTAATTGTGGTTTTTTTTAAGAATTAAAAATTGTTTATAAATTACTAAGGAAATTGATTATGAAAAAAATAAATATTGTTAAAAGTAATGAAGAATTTAATGAGATTATAAAGACAGGTAAAGTTGTTAAAAATCATTACTTTGTTTTATACTTTAAATCTAATAATTTAGATAAATATCGTTTTGGGGTTTCGGTTGGTAAAAAAGTTTCTAATGCTGTTAATCGGAATAAATTAAAAAGAAAAATAAGAAATATTATTGATAATAACAAAAATCTCTATTCAAAAGGGAAAGATTATATTATAATAATTAGGAAGAGTTGTCTTTTAGAAACTTATCAGATATTAGAAGATAACTTGGTATATTTGTTTAAAAAATTAGAAAAGGAAATTAAAAATGAAAAAAAATAAAAAAATAATTTTGTTGTTTGTGTTAGTATTTTTATTAACAGGATGTACTAAAACTTTGAAAGATAAGGATAAAAAAGCTGTCATTAATGAAATAACAGGTCAAAATTTAACAGAAAATATTTTGTGTCGACCTACTGAAGAAGAGTCAATTAAGTTGTATAAAGAAAATGGTGTTGATATTGATAGTCTTCCTTATTGTTCATGTGATACTAAAAAGATAAAAGAAGAAGTTGAAGTAACTTTGGAAGATGGAACAATTCAAACAGAAACTAAAGAAGTTGATTGTAAAAGTTTTAAAATAACTTCTGGGGGATATGAAGGGTTATGGACGACAATTTTTGTTAAGCCATTAGCTTATGTTATTTTATTTTTTGGTAGATTAACAAAAAATTATGGTTTAGGATTAATTATTACTACTCTTTTGATTCGTTTGATTGCTTATCCGATAACAAGAAAGACAGCTATGCAATCAGAATATATGAAAAAAGCTCAACCAGAAATGGAAAAAATTGAAAAGAAATATGCTAATAAAAATCAAAATGATCGTGATATTATGATGCAAAAAAGTCAAGAAATGATGATGGTTTATAAAAAATATAATGTTAATCCAATTTCTGGTTGTTTAATGTCTTTTTTACAATTACCATTATTTATTGCTTTTTTAGAAGCTATTAATCGTGTACCAGCTATATTTGAAGGAAAATTTTTGGTATATCATTTAGGTACTACTCCCCTAACCGGCTTAAAAACAGGAATCTGGTGGTACATTGTTATTATTTTAGCAACAGCAGTTTCTACTTATTTCTCATTTAAAGCTACAAGATCAGATCAAATAGCAACTAATAAAGAAATGGAAAGACAGCAAAAAATGATGACAAATATGTTTTCGATTATGATTATAGGTATGTCTTTCTTTATGACAACGGCTTTAAACATTTATTGGGTCGTTTCTAATCTATTTACAATATTACAAAATTTAATTGTTAGAAGGAGTTCAAAATGAAAAAATATACATATCAAGCTAAAACTTTTGAAGAAGCAAAAAATCAAGCTATGGAAGCTTTAATGGAACAAGAAGAAAATTTATATATTAAAGAAATTGAAAGTTCTAACAAATTATTCAATAAAAAAAGTGTTATTGAAGTGATAAAAAAAGATGATGTTGTTGAAAGTATTAAAGAGCAAATTAAAGATATTATTACTTGTATGGGTTTAACTACAAATATGGAAATAAAAAAACGTGATGAATGTTTAAATATAACTTTATATACTAATAACAATGCTGTTTTAATTGGAAAAAATGCTAAGACTTTGACAGCTTTAAATACTATTATTAAACAAAGCTTATATAAAGATTTAGGTGAAAATTATAAATTTATTTTAGATATTGGGGAATATAAACAAAAAAGAGAATGGAATATTGAAAAGATGGCTAAACAAATTGCTAGAGAAGTTGCTAAAACCAAAGTTGAAGCAAAACTTGATCCAATGAATTCTTATGAAAGAAGAATTGTTCACAATATTTTAGGACAAAATAAAAAAGTTTATACCGAAAGTGTTGGTGAAGAACCAAATAGATGTGTTGTTATTAAGCCAAAAGAAGAGATATTAAATGATTAATTCATTTAATATTTTTTTTCGACAAAATTCGACAATTTTTTCTAAAAAAAAATCTATAATCATTTTGGTGATAAGAAAATGTTAGAAATTGAAAACATTAAAAATGAAATAAAATATATTATCGAAAATAAAGATACCATTCAAATGGAAAGATATTTTAATAATTTTCATATTGTTTTAAATGATTTAAAATTTTATTGTCAACAAAATAATTACTTTATTCCTGAAGATAATATGTGTTTTTTAATAAGAATTTTTGGAACTAATCATTTAACTGAGAAAATATTATTTGTTTTTCATGCTTTATTAATTAAGGATATGACTATTTTAAAAAAATTATATGAAAACCCTCTTTTAGAAATTAAAAAAGTTTTGGAAGATTTAATTCAAGAATTAGATAATTTAGAATTAAAAATTTTAAAAGAAAAAATGAAAGTTAAAAGATATTAATAATGATTTTAACTTCTTTTAAACTATGTTATAATATGCATAGAAAGAGGGATATTATGCAGGATACAATTTGTCAGATTGCAACTAGTTTAGGTGTTGGAGCTATTTCCATTATTCGAGTAAGTGGCGATGAAAGTATAAAAATAGTTAATAGTATCTTTGATGGGAAAGATTTAGAAACAGTCTCTAGTCACACTATTCATTATGGTTATATTAAAGATCAAAAAGAAATAATTGATGAAGTTTTAGTAAGTATTATGAAAGCTCCTAAAACTTATACAGTTGAAGATGTTGTTGAAATAAATTGTCATGGTGGAATAGAAACAACTAATAAAGTTTTAGAATTATTGCTTTTAAATGGTTGTCGTTTAGCTGAACCGGGAGAATTTACCAAAAGAGCTTTTTTAAATGGACGTATTGATTTGATGCAAGCTGAAGCTGTAGCTGATTTAATTAATAGTAAAACTGATAAAGCTAGGAAAGTAGCTATATCTGGTTTAAAAGGAAATGGAAGTCAGTTAATTAAAAATTTAAGAAAAGATTTAATAGTTATTATTTCTAATATTGAAGTAAATATTGATTATCCAGAATATGAAGATATTTATGAAGTAACCGAAAATGACTTAAAAATTAAAATAAAGGAAATAAAAGCAAAGTTAGAAAATATTATTAAAGAATATGAAAATGCTAAAATAATAACTGATGGTATTAAAACTGTTATTGTTGGTCAACCTAATGTTGGAAAAAGTAGCTTGTTAAATCAATTATTAGGAGAAGAAAAAGCTATTGTTACTAATATTCCAGGAACAACTAGGGATATTGTTGAAGGAGAAATATTAATTGATGGAATTAAACTTAATATTATAGATACAGCAGGTATTAGAGAAACAGATGATTTAGTAGAAAGAATAGGTGTTAAAAAAAGTTTAAATATCATTGACCAAGCAACTCTTACTTTACTCCTTTTAGACAACAATAAAGAATTGTCTAATCTTGATTTAGAATTAATAGAAAAAACCAAAGATAAAACGAGTATTATTGTTGTTAATAAAAATGATTTAGAAACTAAACTTGATACTACTTCGTTTAAAAATCGCAATATAGTTTACATAAATACTCTTTCTAATGATGGATTAAAAAGTTTAAAACAAGAAATAAAAAGATTATTTAATATAGAAAAAATTGAAGCTAGTGATTATAACTATATTACTAATGTCAGACAAATCGCTAAAATAAAAGCATGCTTAAATTCAATTAAGGATATAGAAATTGGTTTAAAAAATAATCAGGAACTTGATATTTTAGAAATGGATTTAAAAAATATTTGGTTTCTTCTAGGAACTATTATTGGCGAAACTTATGAAGAAGAATTATTGGATGAATTGTTTAGTAGATTTTGTGTAGGAAAATAATATGCAAAAAAGAAAAAGTATAATAACTGAAAATAATGAATTAATTACAACTTTGTTAGTACAAAAAAAAGATTTAGAAAAAATCATTGAATTTACTTTTAATTTAACTGGAGAAATAAAACAAATCTATGATGCTAATTTAATTTTAGATTCAGATGAATATATAGAGATAGCTTCTCCTGATATAATGAGTTTTATTATGAATATAAACT
>CALVPE010000045.1 GCA_944350485.1 uncultured Bacilli bacterium | reverse complement strand
GTTGATAGGCTGGAGATGGAAGCATGGTGACATGTTGAGTTGACCAGTACTAATAGATCGAGGATTTAATCATAAATGTTAATTAATTTGATGACCACATTATCTATGTTTTGAAAGAACTATTCATTATATTTTCTTAGTGATTATAGCAAAGAGGGTACACCTGTTCCCATCCCGAACACAGAAGTTAAGCTCTTTAACGCCGACGATAGTTGTTAATGCTAAAATAGGAAATCGCTAAGATTTTTTTTATAATATAATATTATAAGCTTTCTTAAATCATATTAAATATGTTTAAAAAGAGGTTGTATAATATATATTTTTTTTATATAATTAAATAGGTGATTGAAATGAAATATAAATTGACTTCATATGATGAAAGAGAAACAGCTGAAATTGCTGAAAATATTGAATCTGAAAAATTTCCTAATATGACTATATGTTTGATAGGCGATTTAGGAAGTGGAAAAACAGTTTTTGTAAAATCATTTGCTCATGCTCTTGGAATAGATGAAGATATAACTTCACCAACATTTAATATTATTAAAGAGTATCTAAATGGAGAATTGCCATTATACCATATGGATGTTTATCGTTTAGAAGACTCAAAAGAGGATATTGGAATCGAGGATTATTTTGACAAATCAGGTGTTACCATTATTGAATGGGCAGATATGATAAGCAATCGTTTACCAGAAGAGAGATTAGAAATAAAATTTAAAATAATAGATGAAAATACTCGACTTTTAATTTTAACTCCCTATGGTGAAAAATATAAAGAAATTTGTGAGGTTATTGCATGAAAATAATGTATATAGATACATCTACTAATTATCTATATATGGGAGTTGTTGCTGATAATAAATTACTTTATCAAATAAAAAAAGATTATGGTCATGATTTATCAAAATATACACTAGAAGAAATAGATAAAATGTTTAATATTTTGAATTTAAAACCTATTGATATTGATAAAATTATAGTTGTATCAGGGCCAGGGTCTTTTACAGGTATACGAATAGGAATGACATTTGCAAAAATATTTGCTTGGGCATTTAAAAAAGATATTATTACTATAACAAGCTTAGAAGCTATGAAAGAAAGTGTAGAAACAACAAGTTTGGTAGTACCTTTAATAGATGCAAGACGAGGTTATGTTTATGCTGGTATATACGATAACAACCAAAATATATTTAAAAATCAATATATTAAATTAGATGATTTATTATCAAAAATATATGAATTAAATCAAGATTATGTTATTGTAACTAATAATAATTTGCAAATTAATAATACAATTAATTATGATCCAAATATTTTAAAAATAGTTAAAACATATCAAAATCAAGAAGCAATTAATCCTCATTCAGTGGAACCTAATTATTTAAAACTTACTGAAGCTGAAGAAAACTTAGAAAGAAATAATCATGATAAAGAAAATTAGTAGTAATGATACCAAACTAATTAATTTATTAGAAAAAAAATTTGAAGCTATTTTTTTAAAAAATGATATTATTAGTGATTTTAATAGTAATCCCTATACAAATTATTTGATTTATTTAGAAAATAATAATATAGTAGCATTTATTAATTATTATTTAATTTATGATCGAATGGAAATAGTTAATTTTAATGTTTTGGAAAACTTTCAAAATAGACATATAGGTTCATTATTGCTAAAAGAAGTTATTAGAATTGCAATTAATTTGCAATTAAAAAATATAACTTTAGAAGTAAAAAAAGATAACAAAAAAGCTATTTACTTATATCATAAATTTGGTTTTCAAGATAAAGCTATTCGACAAAATTATTACAATGATGTAGATGGAATTTTAATGGAAAAAGAGTTGATATAAAATGAAAGATATATATATATTAGGTATTGAGTCTAGTTGTGATGAAACTAGTTTTTCAATTGTTAAAAATGGAGTAGAAGAAATTGCAACGGTAATATCTAGTCAAATAGATATTCATAAATTATATGGTGGGGTTGTCCCAGAAATAGCTAGTCGAGCTCATATAAGAAATATTACTTTTGTTTTAGAAGAATGTTTAACAAAAGCTCATATGACAATAGATAATATTGATGCAATAGCTGTTACTTATGGTCCAGGATTAATAGGAAGTTTGTTAGTTGGTGTTGAATGTGCTAAAACTTTAGCTTTTCTTTATCAAAAACCTCTTATTCCTGTTCATCATATTTCAGGACACATTTATGCTAATAATTTAGAAAAACGTTTAAATTTTCCATTAATAGCCCTTGTTATAAGTGGAGGTCATACAGAATTAATTTACATGGATAAAGATTACAGTTTTAAAAAAATAGGTGCTACTTTAGATGATGCAGTGGGTGAATGCTATGATAAAGTCGGACGAGTAATTGGTGTTGAATATCCAGGCGGCCCAGTTCTTGATAAGTTAGCTACATTAGGAAAACACACTTATAATTTACCTATTCCTTTAAATGATGGTACCTATAATTTTAGTTTTAGTGGTTTAAAAAGTGCGGTTATTAATTTAGCAAATCAGGAAGAAAAAAGAGGTCATAAAATAAATCAAGAAGATCTTGCTAAGTCCTTTCAAGACGTTGTAATTGAAAGTTTAACAACTAAAACTATGAAAGCTTTAAAAGAATATAAAGTTAGTAATTTAATTTTAGCTGGTGGAGTAGCTGCTAACAAAGGAATTCGAAGTAAATTTCAACAAGTATGCGAAGAAAATAATATCAATTATACTTTTCCAAGTATTAAGTATTCTACCGATAATGCTGCTATGATAGCTAGTAGTGGCTATTACGCTTACCTTTTAGGAAGAAGAGCTGATTTAACGCTTAATCCAACATCTAGTTGCGAATTAAAATAATTAAAATTTATCAAGAGGAATATTAATATTATTAATAATATTAATAATAGCCTCTTTTATTTATAGAAAATAATTTAACTTCCTTGTCAAATATCTTAATAAATGATAAAATTTTATCTATGAATCGAGGTGTAATATGAATGCTTTAATAACCGGTGCAAGTCTTGGAATAGGTGCTAGTTTAGCCAAAAAATTAGCAAGTGATGGTTATGATTTATATTTAACTTATTATAAAAATGAAGAACTGTGCAAAAAATTGCAACAAGAAATTATTAATAATTATCATGTCAAATGTTTAATTAGCAGATGTAATTTAGAAGATGAAAAAAGTATTCAAGATTTAAAACATGAATTTTTAAAAAAATTTAAAAAGTTAGATTTACTTGTTAATAATGCATCTTTTTCAAATGATAATTTATTTTTAGAAAAAAGTAAGGAAGAGTTCATGAAAGTATTAGAAGTTAATATTGTAGGAACTTTTTTGATTACTAAATATTTTATACCTCTTATGCCTAAAAATTCAGTTATAATTAATATGGCATCAACTGATGGTATAGATACATATAGTATTTATAATTTAGATTATGCAATAAGTAAAGCAAGTATTATTCAATTAACTAAAAGTATGAGTCTTATTTTTCCTAATATTAAAACAATTGCCATGGCTCCTAATTGGGTAGAAACACCGTCAACATTAGAAATTGAAAAATCATATTTAGAGAAAGAATTAAAAAGAATAAAACAAAAAAAATTGATTTCAATTGATAAGGTTACAGATAAAATAATAGCTGTAATAGGCAATAAAAATATTAAAAGTGGGGAAGTGATAATAATTTATGAATAAAGAAGAATTTAATAAATTAGTTATAAATTGTGAAAAAGAATTAAAGGAAAAATTTCAAGAAATAGATAATCAAGAATATTTAAATAGTTCAAAGATATTAGATACATTTAAAGAATTTAATTTAAGCGAAAGTGATTTTTTTGGAACAACTGGTTATGGATATGGTGATATTGGTCGTGATAAAATAGATAAAATATTCGCTAAAGTTTTAGGAGCTGAAGATGCGATTGTTAGAAGTCAATTCATTTCAGGTACCCATGCTTTAACAGTTTGTTTATTTGGACTTTTAAGACCAAATGATACTTTATTATCTATTTCTGGTAAACCTTACGATACTCTTGATAAAGTTATTGGTATCATTGAAAATCCTAGTTCTTTGAAAAGCTTTGGGATAAAATATCATGAAATTAATTTAATTAATAATGATTTTGATATTCCAAGTATAATTGATTATTTAAATACTTATGAAGTTAAAGTCATCGAAATACAAAGAAGTAGAGGTTATTCAACAAGAGAGAGTCTTGGAATAGATAAAATAAAAAAAGTAGTGTTAGAAATAAAAAAAGTATCGCCAAATACTATAATTATGGTTGATAATTGTTACTGTGAATTTGTTTCTAATTTAGAACCTGTTAATAAAGAAATTGGTTGTGATATTATGGTAGGTTCATTAATAAAAAATCTTGGAGGTGGAATAGCTTCTAATGGAGCTTATATAGCAGGTCGTCGTGATTTAGTAAATCTTTGTGCAGAAAGATTAACAGTTCCCGGTCAAGGTGCAGAAGTGGGACCAAGTATGGACATGAATAGACAAATCTTAAATGGATTGTATCATGCTCCAAGTGCTGTTAGTAGTAGTTTAAAAACTATTATTTTAGCTAGTCTAATTTTAGAAAAATTAGGTTATTTAGTTTCACCAACTCCATTTTCAAAAAGATCTGATATTGTTCAAACTATTATTTTTAAAAAACAAGATAAGTTAATCAGATTTATTCAAAAAATTCAAGAATATTCAGCTATAAATTCTAATTTTAGACCTATTCCTGAAGATATGCCAGGTTATACTGATCAAGTAATTATGGCAAGTGGTAGTTTTATTCAAGGTAGTTCAATTGAAATATCATGTGATGGACCTCTTCGAGAACCTTATATTGCCTATTTACAAGGATCGTTAACATACCAATATGGAAAAATTGCTATTACTAATGCCATTTGGAGTTTGATTAATGAATAATAATAAATTAAATATCATTTATGAAGATAAATATATTTTGATTGTAAACAAACCAAGTAATTTATTAATAATTAGCACTTTAAAAGAAAAAGAAAAAACACTTTATCACCAGGTTTTATTATATTTAAAAAAGAAAAATCAAAAAGTTTTTATCGTTCATCGTTTAGATAAAGATACTGAAGGATTAGTTATCTTTGCTAAATCAGAAAAGATTAAAAAATTTCTTCAAGATAATTGGCCTAGAGTTATTCGAAAATATATAGCTGTTGTTAAAGGTAATTTGGCTAATAAAGAAGCAACTTTAAAATCATATCTAAAAGAAACAAAAACTAATTTAGTATATGAAACTAATAATAAAAAAGAAGGAAAATTAGCCATAACCACTTATAAGGTGATTTTAGAAAATAATTGTTATTCATTACTTGATATTAATATTAAAACGGGAAGAAAAAATCAAATTAGAGTTCAATTAAATGCAATCAATCATCCAATTTTTGGTGATAAGAAATATAATAACCAAGAAAATAGTAAAAATAAAAAGATGTATTTATGTGCTTATTATTTAGAATTTATTCATCCTATTACCAAGATAAATATGAAATTTGAAAAAGATATTCCTAAAGAATATTTAAGTTTGTTTTTCAAAAGTGTCAATTAAGTAAATTTTTATCTTCTTATTAATGATAAATAAAATGTCGAATTTTAAAAAAACTATTTATATACTATATAACATAAAAAAATATTTACGTAAATTTACATGTAAAATAGATATGTCGAAAAATGTAAAAAAATATCCTTCTTTACATTGATTAATTTAAAAATATAATTGAAAGGAATGGTAAAATGAATTATAACATTCAATTTATAATAAAAATAATATTAAAATCTCTTTTAATTGGTTTCATAATTTTTGTAGTTTTTAACTTGTTTATTTTTTTGTTACCAATATTTATATTTTTAGTTTTAATATATTATATTTATATATTTTTAAAAAAAAGAAAGCAAAATATTCAAAAAAATCGGGATAGTCTTAAAAATAAAATATTTGATGCTGAAATAATTAAAGAAAGATTTGATAAATAAAAGATATGTATCTACATATTATTTTATTTTGGAGGTAAAATGGAAAGATTTAAAATAACTAAAAAGGTGAGTATTTTAGGAATACTTACTAATTTATTTTTGTTTGTTATTAAAATAGTTGGTGGTTTAATATTCCAGAGTCAATCAATGATAGCTGATAGTTTTAATAGTATAGGAGATGTATTTGCTTCTTTAATGACTTTTATTGGTAATAAAATAGCTAGTAATAGAGATGATGAAAATCACAATTTTGGTCATGGAAAAGCTGAATATATTTTTTCTATGTTTATTAGTATTTCTATTTTAGTAATATCTATTAAGTTATTGTACGATACAATTTTTTCCTTAATTAAAGGAAATAAGGTTATGTTTTCTTTTAATTTATTAATTATTTGTTTGGTTACAATTTTAATTAAATTATCTTTATATTTTTATTTAAAAAAAATATATGAAAAAGAAAAAAATATTTTAATTAAATCTAATATGATTGATCACAGAAATGATATTATTTTAACTTCAGGTGTTTTAATAGCAATTATTTGCTCTAAATTTAATATATATTTTGTTGATAGTATTGTGGGAATTTTAATTTCAATTTGGTTTATGTTAACTGGTATTAAGCTTTTTAAAGATAGTTATGATGTTTTAATGGATGTATCTTTAGATCAAGATACTAAAGATCAAATCATTAAGATTTTACATACTAATAAATTTATAAAAAAAATTGATGATATTCATTCAGTTGCTGTTGGTTATAAATATATAGTTGTTTTAACAATCTCTGTTGATGGAAATTTAAATACCTTTAAAAGTCATGATGTTGCTAATAAAATTGAAAATGATATAGTTAAGTCTTTTGATAATATTAAAGAAGTATTTGTCCATATTCATCCAATTTAGGACCTATTAATTATAAAATACTAAATTAAGATATTTAATAATATGAAATTTCTTAATATATTGATATTATGATTTCAGTAAAAAAGAGTAAAAATATTTAATTAATAAAAAATAGATAGAATTTAATAAAAAATAATTCTATCAATTTTTTTCGTCTCAAAAAAATAAAATTTATATCACGACAAAAAGAACCTATTAAAGGTCTAAAATTTTTTTTCTAAAATATAGTGATTTCAAAGAACATTTGTAGTATAATTTAATCATCAAATCTTAACTGAAATTTAGTTTCTAAATTGTTGAGATCTGAGATTGTGGAAGTAAGTGTGTCTAAGAGAAAGTGACTTACTTCTTTTATTTTGAGTTTTAAAGATTTTGTTAAAAGATTACCTTGCTCTGATAATTGTCTGATTGTATGAGCAAATTGAATAAAAAAATAATGATTTTTTATTGCAGTATCATTTCTACTATTTAAATGAGATATATTAAAAGTTCTATGTTTTTGAGTATAGAATCCTTCGTTTTCAATTTTCCATCTTTTTCTACCCATGGAAACAATTTCTTTTATATTAGAATTTTTAATATCCAAATCACTAATGTATCTAAAAATGATACTTCTTTTCTTTTTAGTTTCTATATACTTAAAAGCAGATAATATAATATCTTTATATTTTATGTTTGTAGATAAATAATAACATTTATGTGTAGTTTCATTTTTATAATTAACATTATCTTCAAAAATTTCGTTAATCTCTTTTAATCTGTCTGGCTTTAAATTAAAAATATAATGCCAATTATATTTTTTACATAGTTTAATGATTGGAGTAGTCGCATAAAGACCATCTCCAGTAATAATGAATTTATATTTAGGATAATTTTTTTTGATTCGTTCAATCATTCTTTTAAAAGCGTTAGTTTCACAATCTTGTTTTTGCTTATCGGTTAGCATTTTTTCATTTTCAATAAATTCAGAATCTAAGCTAATAACTATATTACCAACAACTAATTTGCATTCTAAAACATATTTATAATAAGAAATTTTACCATCTCTATGTTTTCTAATTAGGCAATTGTTGTTAAGGTTATAATTGTGATTAGATAAGCCAGTACCATCGAATAATAATTGAAAACAACCATTAAATCTATATTTATCAAACATTTTAGAACGTATTAATGCTTTTACAATATATTTTTGAATATTTCTTAGTTCATCTATTTTTATATTTATAAACACATCTTGAATAGTTTCCCAATAAGGAAGCTCTTCTAAATTTTGATTACATATTTTAGATAGATTTTTAATACAATTATCAGTATTAAAATAATCAGAAGAAATATCAGTCATGGTAGTTAAACCACAAAGAAGACTAAATAATCTAGTCACACATATAGTTTTCATCTTGTAAGTAACATAACTTTGATTTCTCGTATCAGTTAAATTATCAAACATATCTAATAGTTTAGGTAGATATTTATTAATAATAGAATATAATTCTTTTACTAAATCCTTATCTTTTCTTAATTTTCTTCTCTCATTTCTATTCATTACTGCACACCACCTTTATTCTTATATAAATAGTAACATATTTGAAATAAAAAAATAAACGGATATTCAACTATTTCTTTGCGAAGAAAATTTACTCTTTTTTACTATATTTGTCAATTATTTTTATACAAATATAAAAACTTATGTTATACTTTTATTAGAATAAGAGGTGGCTTATGTTAGAAAGTATTAAAGTATATGTTGATTCAAAAGAAATTACTATAAAAAAAGGAATAACGCTTTTAGAATTAAGTAAAATGTATGATGATGAATTTTTACATCGAATCTTAATTGCTAAAG
>CALVPE010000044.1 GCA_944350485.1 uncultured Bacilli bacterium | reverse complement strand
ACGATCATTTTATTGCTAGAATTTTCTTAATTAAAGGCATTATAAAAGAGTGATTTTAATTCACTCCTCATAATCAATTCATTTATCAAATTTATTGTTCACCAACACTATTTGACAAAGAACCAAAATATCAACTTCTTTTAGAAATTAATATTTTCTATATTAAATCTAAAGCATAAAATCTCAAACAAATTTTACAGTGGAGCGAGTCATATACAAGTTACAAACTTTACATGCTTTCTAAAAATATTGGATATTAAATTTAGCATAAATTAACGATTGTATTTTTAATTTTTTTAACAATATTTTTTATTTACTTAAAAAAATTTCTAGAGAAAATAACTTTCTATAATATCGTACCAACTTTTCAATTATATAAAAAAAATAATAATAAAACCTAATAAAATATCGAAATTAAAATAATTATTAGGTTTTAAAATATATTTAAAATACAAGATAATAATTTATTTTAAAAAAATAAATATTTATTCAAAATAATCAATCTTTAAAGCGTGTTTAAAATTCTTTAAATTTTCTTTAGCAACTAACCTCGCTTCGTTGGTTCCATCTTTTAAAATTTTGTAAACTTCGTTCATATCTTTAGCATATTCTTTTCTTCTTTCTCGAATAGGTTTTAAAATATCATTTAAAATATTAAACAAAAGTTTTTTAATATAAATATCTCCTACTCCACCTTTTTGATAAGCCTTTTTTAGTTCTTCTAAATCATAAAATTCTTGGCAATACTTTTTAAACAATTCCGGAGTTTGAAAAGCATCTAAATAAGTAAAAACTACATTTCCTTCAATTTTACCAGGATCACTTACTTTGATGTGATTTGGATCAGTATACATTTTCATAACTTTTTGATATATTTCTTCTTCTTCATCGGCTAAATAAATACAATTTCCTAATGATTTACTCATTTTATTTTTTCCATCAATTCCTGGTAAACGAAAACAATTTTCATTATCAGGTAAAATAGCCTCACATTCAACTAAAGTTTCTCCATACAAACTATTAAATTTTCGAACAATTTCGTTAGTTTGTTCAAGCATCGGTAATTGATCAACTCCAACAGGAATATGAGTTGCATTAAATAAAGTAATATCAGCAGCTTGACTAACAGGATAACATAAAAAGCCGACTGGAATATTATTTTTAAATTCTTTTTGTTGTAATTCATTTTTAACAGTAGGATTTCTTTCAAGTCTTGCTAAAGTAACCAAATTTAAAAAATAAAAAGTATACTCGGTTAATTCAGGAACCATTGATTGAACAAAGAAAGTTATCTTCTTAGGATCAAGTCCACACCCTAAATAATCAAGAACAATTTCTTTCAAACTCTCTCTTATTTTTTCGGGATTATCAAAGTTATCGGTTAAAGCCTGACTATCGGCAATCATCACATACATCTTTTCAATATCTTTACTATCTTGCATTTCTAATCTTTTTCGAATTGATCCAACATAATGTCCTAAATGTAATTTTCCAGTTGGTCTATCGCCTGTTAATATAATTTTCTTCATTTCTACAGCCTCCTTTGAAATTAAGCTAATTATACAAATTTACGCATAAAAAGTCAAGAATTTATCCAAACTATAAACAGATTGAGTGATATCGTAATTTATGGACAAATTCAATGATTATAAGTATTTAATGAGACAATTTAATTGGTGGTAGTAATATGTTTAGTAATTTAAAGAAGATAAGAGAAGAGCACGAACTTTCTCAAAGAAAAATGGCTCAAATCTTAAAAATTAGCAAATCTAGCTACAATTATTATGAAACTGGTGAATATATTATTTCTTTAAAAAATTTAAATAATTTTTGTAATCGATTTCATGTTTCAATGAATTATGTAACGGGTTTAACAGATATTAATGTTGAAGTTCATAAACGTTATAAATTAAATCCCAAACTAATTGGTATGCGCCTAAAAAAACTAAGGTTAAAATTAAAAATGACACAAGTTGAAATGGCAAATTATTTAAATACATCTCAATCTAATATATCAGCTTATGAAAATGGTAAAAATATTGTATTAACAGCTTTTGTCTATACATTAGCTAAAGATTTTAATATCAGCTTAGATTATTTAAGCGGTCGTAGTAATACAATAAAAATTCAAAAAAAGAATAATGATAAAAATTAAATTATTATTCTTTTTTTATTTTACTATATAATAATATAATTATTTATAAATAATTAGTTATTTGTCTACCAATTTCTTTTTTTCTAGTTTTTACTTGTAAAAGATATGAAATAATAGCTATTATTTGTAAAATAATTATTAAAACAGTATAAATTATTCTAAAAGTATCATTAATATTAATAATTTTACTTAAAAATAAGATAACTAATAAACCAAATAAGAACCATGTTTTTAACTTTCCATAAATAGTTGAACTTGGTTTAAGTTTTTTAAAGAAAGCATAAAGATTAATTATGCAAATAATAATTTCTAAAAGAGCGATTGTTAAATTTAAATTAAAGTTTTTGGTCCAAATATCCATTTTTAGCATTAAAGAAATTAGAATTGATAAAGCAAATACCTTATCAACAACAGTATCTAAATATTTACCAAACTTAGAAATACTATTATATTTCCTAGCAAAGTAGCCATCAAAAGTATCAGTTAAAGCGAAGAGAACAATTGTTATAAAAGCAATTATTAATTTATTATAATAAAATAAAGGTATTAAAACAAAAGGTGCTAATAATCTTAAACTTGTTAAAATATTAGGAAGTTGCTTTTTATAATTTTTGTCTTGAAAATCCTTCTTAATTTTTTTTAATTCATCTAATAGTTCTTTTTTCATAAATGCTCCTATCTATTTCTATTATATATTATTTAAAATTAATTTCCAAGTAGTATTCGAACAGTTGATCCAGCAGCTAGATAAGTTCCAGCTTTGGGACTTTGGCTTATAACTTTTTCACCATTACCAGAATATTCAACATTATAATAAAATAAATCTTTTTTAGCTTCTTTTTTACTTTTTGAAACAACATTCGGTAAAATATAATAAATTTCATCATCCCAATAACGAACTTTAGAAATAGCCCCTTCTTGTCTTTTTATATTTAAAACATCAATTATATCTAAAAGAATTCTTCTAGCAACAGGAGCAGTTGTATAACTTGATAAAAGAGCTGTATTTTTGGGATTATCAATAGCAACATATAGGATAGCCTTTGGATCATTACTAGGAGCTACTGCCATAAAAGACATAATGTAATTATTATCTAAATATTTTCCATCTTTAACTTTTTGAGCAGTACCAGTTTTTCCACCTATTCTATAACCATCTATATAAGCATAACGACCTCCACCTCTAGCCACAACACTTTCTAAGGCATAGCGCATTGTGTCTGAGGTTTCTTTGCTAATAGTTTTTCGAACTACTACTGGTTCATTATGTAAAATAACGCTATTAGTAACTGGTTCATTAATGCTTTTAACAACATAAGGTTTATATAAAGATCCCCCATTAACAACACTACTAACAGCCACTACTTGTTGTGAGGTACTCCTCTAAATGATACTTTTTACCGTTAGTTTTACTGGATGCTTTTAATATTGTTCCAGTTTTAAAAATAATATCTAATTTTATTTTTTTAGGATTATCTTCATCTTTATAAACAATTATTTTTTCTACTAATGAATTAAATATATCACTTAAGCATAATTCATCTTCAATAGAATGTTCTAAATTTTCTCTTATACTATTTATTTCTTTTTC
>CALVPE010000043.1 GCA_944350485.1 uncultured Bacilli bacterium | reverse complement strand
ATTGAATTTACTTTTAATTTAACTGGAGAAATAAAACAAATCTATGATGCTAATTTAATTTTAGATTCAGATGAATATATAGAGATAGCTTCTCCTGATATAATGAGTTTTATTATGAATATAAACTGGATAATTGATGAAGATACTTATAATAGATTTAGTATTTCAGAATTAGAAATAGCTTTTAAACAAATTTTAAATATATTACAAGATATAAAAGAAAAATATAAAAAAAATGAAAACATTGATATAAGAAATTATTTAGAATTAGAATTTAAAAAATATAGTTATATGTTAAGGCAAATAGATAGTTTGTATTCTTCTAAAAAAAATGTTAAGAATTTTTAACATACTCTTTTTTTCATTAAATAATAATTTTTTAATACCTTTTAAAATAAGATTTTTATTATTTTTATCTATGTTTTTAACATTATTTAGAATTTTATTGACTTTATCTAAATTTAATTTTTTAAAATTTTCTAATGATTTAATGTTATTTTTTTCAAAAACTAAGAAAATAGTTTCTAACATTTCTTTTCTCTTAATAATATCAAATTCTTCTGATATATATAAGTTTCTATAGTTGCTTCTTTTTGAAAATTAAATAAATAACAATCTTGATAACGTTTATTATCTTTAATAATTTTAATATTTTCTTTTATTCCTTTTAAAAAATTATTATTAATTTCTATTACATTTTTATCTAAATATAAATTGATAGCATCTAATAACTTAATCTTTTTCTTATTAACTATACCTTTCCAAGTTAAATATGATAATTCTGAAAATAAAATATTATCAACTTCATTAAAGTAAACATCCTCAAAAGAAATATCTTTATAAAATTTTAAATAATCTTTAATAGTATACAAAAAAACTCTTTAATTAATTAAATCAAAAAAATAGAAATTGTTCATTATTATTTTTATTGTATAGGTGCTAATTTATATGTTATAATATCCTAAAAAAAGGAGTAGCTATGAAAATTATTTTAAAAGAAGAACCTAGATTATTAAAAATGAAAAAATATTCTACAATTGATTTTACTTTTATTTATCCTATAAAATATCAAAGAAAATATTTTTTTTATTTAGATTTTATTACTAATTTGATTACTAATAGTTCTTATGATTATAAAGATGAAAATAATTTTAAAAAAGCAAAAGACAAAAATTTAATAATTAGATATAATACAAGAGTTAGACGTTATCGTAATGAATTATATTTTGAAATTAATTGTTGTTTCCCTAATCCTAAGATAGTTAAAGATTTTAATCTTCAGGAAGCATTTAAATTTATTATGAGATCGATATTGAATCCTAATATAAAAAATAATGCTTTTTCAAAAAAACAATTTTTAAGAGAATTAGAATATTTTAAAAGTTATTATAGTGATTTAAATAGTGATATTGATGAGATAATTTATCAAGATTTTTTAAAAATAGTTAATAAAGATTTATATAAAAAATATAATAAACTAGCTAATTTAAAGTTATTAGATAAAATAGATTCTATAGATTTATTTAATTATTATAAAAAAAATATTTTATTAAATTCTCCTTTAATATATGTTTATGGAAATATTTCTAAAAAAGATATTGATGACTTATTAAAACCTTATTTTGTATACCAAGTAAAACCAAGAATTTTTTTAAAAGATTATTTTGATTTTCAAAAACCTCGTAAGGAAGTTATTTATTTAGAAAAAAAATATCCTAGACAAAACAATACTTTATATTTAAGTTATTATATATCTAATATGCAAAAAGAAGAATTGATTTATTTAATGTTTTTAGGTGATATTTTAAACTTACCGATAGGAGTTGAACCTTTATTTAATAGAATAAGAATAAAGAATAATTTAGTTTATGATATTCATAGTAGTATAAATATATTTTATGGAATTATAACTATTACTACTTCTTTTGAAAATTCTAAAAAAAATCTTATTTTAAAAATTATTCAAGAGGAAATAAATAAATTACAGTCTTTAAAAAATATTCAAAGGTATCAAAAGAAAGTTATTAAAATGATAAAAGATAATGTTATTTATAAAAAAGATAGTAAATATTATCTCTATAATTTATTAATTAATAAAGATATAGGAATATGTTATTCTGAAGAAGAAATATTAAATTATTATCAAAGTCTTGATTTAATTAAATTTATAGATTTTGTGAAACGATTAAAACTTAATACTATTTATTATGCTAAAGGAGAAGAAAAAAATGAAAACAAAAATTGAAAAATTAAAAAATGGATTAACAGTTGTTTATTGTCAAGATAAAACTAGACATTCTTTTTCTTTAGAGTTAATTGTTAAGTTTGGGGGTAAGAATCGTCAATTTATAATAGATAATGAAGAATATAACTTAACACCTGGTTATGCTCATTTTTTAGAACATGCTATTATAGAACATAATAGTTATCAGAATTTATTAACATTATTTTCTAAGAAAAATATTGATTTTAATGGAATTACTAATTTTGATTTCACATCATTTAATTTTAATTGTCTACATAACTTTAAGAAAAATGTAGAAATATTTTTAAAAGCTATTCATAGTAAAAACATTTTAGAAGCAGATTTAATAAAAATTAAAGAACCTATTTTAGAAGAAATAAATTCAAAAAAAGATAATAATTTTTTTCGATTAAATAAGATGACTTCTAAAAGTTTATTTAAAATAATACCTGATAATAATATTTGTGGTGATGTAGATGATATTAATAATATTAATTATGAATTATTAAATTTATGTCATGATGTTTTTTATATTCCTGCTAATGAAATATTATTTATTGGAGGTAACATAGATATTAGTGAAATGACAGAATTTATTAATAATATTTATAATTCATTAGAATTTAAATCTTATCAAGTTATGATACCTGATTTTAAAGAACCTAATGAGGTTAATAAGAAAGAAAATTATTTTAAAACTAATACTAGTGAAAATTATACGAGAATTACTTATAAATTAAATATTAAAACTTTTAATTCTTTAGAAAGAATTAAACTATCTTTTTATATAGAATGTATGTTTATTGATAATTTTTCTTCAGTTTCTAAAATATATCAAGATATACTCGGTAAACATATTTCTAATTTTGATATAGATTATAATATTAATTTTATAGAAGACTTTCTAATTATAGAATTTGGTCTTTATACAAATTGTAAAGATGAGTTTATTAACTTAATAAATAATACAATTAATAATTTAGAATTTAATCAAGATAATTTTGATTTAACTAAAAAAAGAGGTATGATAGATTTATTATTAAGAGAAGAAAATTTTAATTATTTTAAAAGATGTTTTTTAGATAATATTTTAGTATTTAATTATTATGATTATGATAAGATAAATGATATTGAAAGTTTTAATTTTAATGAATATCAAGAAGTTATTAATAATTTAGATTTTAGTAACCATACTATCAATAGTTTTATTAAAAAATAATTTATTTACAATTAATTAATTTTAGTGTATAATCCTTGTGTTATTGAATGGGAAGTGTTGTTATGTTTGATATTATTGTTGTTGGTGGAGGACATGCTGGATGTGAAGCTAGTTTAGCATCTGCAAGACTTGGTCATAAAACTTTATTAGTAACGGGTAATATTAAAAATATTGCTGATATGCCTTGTAATCCTAGTATTGGAGGACCTGCTAAAGGAATTTTAGTTCGTGAAATAGATGCTCTTGGTGGAGAAATGGGAATTAATACTGATAAAAGTCATATTCAATTAAAAATGCTAAATACAAAAAAAGGACCAGCTGTTTGGGCTTTAAGAGCACAAGCTGATAAAATTACTTATCCAAAAGAAATGTTAAAAACTTTAAAAAATCAAGAAAATTTAGAGATAAAAGAGGCTATTGTTGATGACTTATTAGTTAAAGATCAAAAAGTTTATGGGGTAAAACTTGAAAATCAAGAACAAATTATTAGTCAAATAGTAATTCTTACTACAGGAACTTACTTAAAAGCTGATATTTTGGTTGGAGATAAAAGGACACCAGGTGGTCCACATGGTGAAAAAGCAGCAAAAAACTTAAGTAATAATTTAAAAAAACTTGGATTAACTATTCAAAGATTAAAAACTGGAACTCCTCAGAGAATTTTAAAATCTTCAATTGATTTTAGCGTTTTAGAAAGAGAAGATGGTGATCAAGTTTTAAGAACTTTTTCCTATGATATAAAGCCTTTATATAAAATTGAAAATCAAGAACCATGTTACTTAACTTATACTAATTTAAAAACTCATCAAATAATTAAAGATAATTTACAAAAATCAAGTATGTATGGTGGTTATGTTCAAGGTATTGGTCCAAGGTATTGTCCATCAATCGAAGATAAAGTAGTTAGGTTTACTGATAAAGAAAGACATCAACTATTCTTAGAACCAGAAAGTTTATACTATGATGATATTTATTTACAAGGTTTTTCAACAAGTATGCCTCATGATATTCAAGATAAAATGGTTCATAGCTTAAAAGGGTTAGAACATGCTATTATAAAAAAATATGCTTATGCAATTGAATATGATGCAATCGATCCTTTAGAAATGCAAGCTAGTTTAGAAAATAAAATCATTGAAAATTTATTTACAGCTGGTCAAATAAATGGGACAAGTGGTTATGAAGAAGCAGCTGCTCAAGGTTTAATAGCAGGCATAAATGCTAGTTTAAAATTACGACAAAAAGAACCTTTAATTTTAAAAAGAAATGAAGCTTATATTGGAGTTTTAATTGATGATTTGGTAACCAAAGGTACAAAAGAACCTTATCGAATGCTAACATCTCGGGCTGAGTATCGTCTTTTACTTCGTCATGATAATGCTGATTTAAGATTAAGAGAATATGGTCATGAAATAGGTTTAATAAATGAAGAAAAATATCAAAGATTTAAACAAAAAAAACAAGATATAGAAAATCTTCTAACCTACTTAAAAAATAACAAAATAACTCCGCAAGAAAAAAAATTTTTAGAAAAATTAAATACCTCTCCTATTTTAGATGGTATTTCTTTGTATGAATTTTTAAAAAGACCTGAAATAAACATTAACAATTTAAATAAAGTTTTAAACTTAGATCTTAATTACCAAGATGAAGTAATTGAACAAGTTGAAATATTTGTTAAATACGAAGGTTATATAAAAAAAGCTTTAAAAGAAGCTGAAAAGTTAAAACAAATGGAAAATGTCAAAATACCATATAATTTAAATTATCAAGAAGTTCCTAATTTAGCAAGTGAAGCTAGACAAAAACTAAATCAAATAAAACCTCTTACTTTAGGACAAGCAAGTAGAATAAGTGGAGTTAATCCTAGTGATATAGCTATTTTAAGTATTTATTTAAAGAGGATCAAATGAAAACAGAAGAATTTATTCAAGAATTAAAAAAAATAAATATTGTATTAAATGAAGATCAATTAATTAAATTAGATGAATTCTATGAACTATTAATTATTTGGAATAAAAAAATTAATTTAACGTCTATTACAAAAAAAGAAGATGTTTATTTAAAACATTTTTATGA
This sequence comes from uncultured Bacilli bacterium, assembly GCA_944350485.1. GTDB lineage: Bacteria > Bacillota_I > Bacilli_A > RF39 > UBA660 > RUG591. The sequence goes on along the minus strand of CALVPE010000043.1, from coordinate 17,634 downwards.
TAGTTTAACCTTAATTAAGGCTATTGATTTAACGAAGTCATTAAAAGTTTTAGATGTTGGAACTGGAGCTGGTTTTCCAGGTGTTGTTTTAAAAATAGTTTTTCCTAATTTAAAAATAACTTTATTAGATTCTTTAAATAAAAGAATAATTTATTTAAATGAAATTATTAAAAAACTTGATTTACAAGATATTGAAACAGTATGTAGTCGTTGTGAAGACTATTCAAGAATAAATCGAGAAAAATATGATTTAGTTGTAGCAAGAGCTGTTAGTCATTTAGGAATACTTTTAGAAATAATTATACCAACTGTTAAAGTAGATGGATATTTTATTGCTATGAAATCAAATGTATTTGATGAATTGGATAGAAGTCAAAATATTTTAAAAAAATTAAATTGTTTTGTTACAAATGTATTGAAATTTAATTTACCTTACGAAAATAGTATTAGAACTTTAGTAACTGTTAAAAAGAAAAATATAACATCTAATAAGTATCCAAGGCGATATTCTTTAATAAAAAAAGATTATCTTTAAAATATAATAGAAAATTTATAATTATCAATTTAAAAAAAGCAATTGTAAAAAACATAAATATGTTGTAATATATTATCATAGGGTAATTATAAAAAGAAAGATGAGGGATTTATATGAATAATAATGAGGAGAATAAAATTGTTTATTTAAGACTAGATGATATTTTGCCTAATCGTTTTCAACCAAGAGAAGTATTTGATGAAACTGGTTTAGAAGAATTAGCTGATTCTATTAAAGAACATGGAGTTATTCAACCTATTATTGTTCGTCAAATTGGTGATAAATATGAACTTATTGCCGGTGAAAGAAGAAGTAAAGCTAGTGCAATGGCTGGTTTAACAACTATTCCTGCTATTATTAAAAATATGGATGATAAAGAAAGTGCTAAGGTTTCTTTACTTGAAAACTTACAAAGAAAAAATTTAAGTGCGATTGAAGAAGCAAGAACTTATAAAAGAATTTTAGAGCTTGAAAATTTAACTCAAGAAGATTTGGCGAAAACAATGGGGAAAAGTCAGCCAATGATTGCTAATAAATTAAGACTATTATCATTACCAGAAGAAGTTCAAGATGCTTTAATTAAAAATCAAATTTCCGAAAGACATGCTAGAAGTTTATTAAATGTTAAAGATAAGCAAACTCAATTAATGCTTTTAGATCGGATTAGAAATGAAAGATTAACAGTTCGGGAATTAGATGCAGAAATTAAAAAAAATACAGAAAATAATAATTTATCTAACCAAGTAACAACTAATAATTATAGTAGTACCAATAATTTTTCTAATCAAAATCCTTTTAATGCACAAAGTTCAATGAATTACTTTGTTAATCAAAATAATAATAATGCTGCTGATGATAGTGGAACTAGACAATCTTATAATAATTTTGGCGGAAATTTTAATAATATGGGATTAAATGATTATAAAACATCTATTGGTAGTAACATGTTTTCTAATTTACCTAATAATGATTTTAGTCAAAACCAAGATTACAATTTTTCAAATATAACCTCTAATCAAAATGAGAATAGTGGTAATGTTTTCATGAATAGTTTTAATCCTAAACAAGAATTAGATTATTCATCATTTAGCCAAGATTTAGCAAGTGATCAAAAAAATAAAAATTATACTTCTTTAGGATCAATGTTTGATGATAACCAAGGTAATTCAGTTAATCAGGAAATATTTAATCAAGAAAAATCCACAGATAAAGATTTCTTTGTTAGTAATTTAAAAGAAAATAATATAAAACCAGCTGAAAATAAATTTTTACCAAATTTTGATAATCAATTTGGAAACAATAATTTTTCAAATGAATATGTAGGTTCTAATGATTTAAACAATTATCAAGATTTAAATATGGGACAAGAAGAAAATTCTAATGGTTTTACTACTTTTAATCAAGGAATAAGTAATAGTAATGAGTTTACAGATTTTAATAATTTTAGTAATTTTAAACCAATTCAAGATATAAATAATAGTTTTAATTATAATCAATCAGATAATCAAGGATCTTTATTTAATCAACCTTTAAATATTGTTGATGTTCCAAATAAGCAAATTAATTCAAATTATCAATCCTCAGTTAATAATTTTGAAGACTCTCAACAAGAAGATCAAATTGAAAATGAAAATAGTTCTTTTGATAATCCTTTTGATGATGCTTACGAAAATATTTTATTTGCTAAACCCGTACCAGTTCAAGAAGAAACATCAATTGAAAACGAACCAAAAGTTAAAGACGAGGTTGAAGTTATTGGAGAAGATGCAACTTCTAATGAAGTAATCAGTGAGGATCAAAAAGATAAAAATCAATACATAGATCTTGAACCGGTTCGAACTATCTTTGATGCTAGAGGTGCAGTTTTAGAATTAAAAAAAACAACTGATCGAATTAAAGCTGAAGGTATGAATATGGAAAGCGAAGAAATTGATTATGATGATTATTATCAAATAATTATTAAAATAAAAAAATAGCTATGATTTTCTAAATCAACTAATTAATTAAAAAAATTAATTAGTTTTTTTCTATTTAGAAAGTTTTAAAAAATAATAAAAATTAATTACGGTTATAGGTAATATCTATCAAAGTAACATATTAAAAATATAGAAAAATAATTATTCTATTTATTTTTAAGTTTAAATTAGATTAATAATTTTTTTTAATTAATCATGAAATATCTTTGCTTATTTTTTTGTTTTTTGATAGAATATATTTGTCAACATAAAGAAAAGGTGGTATTCATGGGAAAAATAATTTCATTAGTAAATCAAAAAGGAGGAGTTGGAAAAACAACAACAAGTATTAATTTATCAGCATCTTTAGCTCTTCTTGGTAAGAAAATTTTATTGGTTGATTTAGATCCACAGGGTAATGCTACAACTGGGGTTGGAATTAATAAAGGTGATATTAGTAAAAGTGTTTATGATTTATTAAGAGCATCAGCTGATATAAATGAAGTAATTTTAAAAACAGATTTTAAAAATTTATTTATTATGCCAGCAACTATACAATTAGCTGGAATCGATATTGAATTAATTGAAAAAAGTCGACTTGATCCAAGTTTTAAAAAAGCTTTTCAATTAAAAAATTATTTAGATTTAATTAAAGACGACTATGATTTTATTATAATCGATTGTCCTCCAAGTTTAGGAATGATAACAACCAATGCCCTAACAGCTAGTAATTCAGTTATTATTCCTGTTCAATGTGAATTTTTTGCACTTGAGGGGATTACACAATTATTAAATACAATTATGCTAACTCAAAAAAATTTAAATCCAAATTTAGATTTAGAAGGAGTTTTATTAACGATGTTATCCAAGTCTAATTTAGGATTAGATGTTATTGAAGAAATAAGAAGTTACTTTAAAGATCGAGTTTATGATACGATTATTCCAAGATTAATTAGGTTAGCTGAGGCACCTAGTCATGGTAAACCTATTGTTGCATATGATCCTAAAAGTAAAGGATCGGAAGCATATATAAATTTAGCAAAGGAAGTGATTATGAGAAATGGAAACGAATAGAAGAAGAGCTTTAGGAATGGGATTAGAAGAATTATTTGGGGCTGAGGTACTTGATATGGATAGTCTTGAAGAAAAAATTGTTAATACTACCCCAAAAGAAGAAATAGAAAATATAAATATTAGTGAGATAAGAGCAAATCCTTATCAACCAAGAAAAAACTTTGATCCAAAGACTTTAGAAGAATTAGCATCATCAATCAAAGAACATGGGGTTTTTCAACCAATCATAGTTAAAAAAAGTATTCGTGGTTATGAACTTATTGCTGGTGAAAGACGTGTTCGTGCTAGTCAGTTAGCTGGTCTTGAAACAGTTCCGGCCATAATTCGCGAATTTAATGACGAAGAGATGATGGAAATAGCCCTACTTGAAAATCTTCAAAGAGAAGATTTAAATCCTATCGAAGAGGCTATTGCTTATGTTAGATTAATGGAAACTAAAGGACTAAGTCAAGATCAATTAGCTCAAAAACTTGGTAAAACAAGAAGTTATGTTACAAATATGATTGGTTTATTAAATTTACCAGATTCTGTTAAAGAGTTAGTAATTCAAAGAAAATTACCAGCTACGCATGCTAGAACTTTAAGTAAAATGAAGGATGAACAAAAAGTAATCGAACTAGCTGATCGTGTTATTAACGAAGGCTTAACAACAAGTGTTTTAGAAGAATTAGCTCAAGATAAAATCTATGAAAAAAGATATAAAATGGAGCGTAAGGAAACCGAAGAAAATATTACTTATAAACATATTCAAGAATTGTTATGTGAAAAATTAAGTACTAAAGTAAAAATTCGAAAATCAAAAATTGAAATTAATTTTCAAGATTTAGCCGATTTTAATCGAATAATGGAAATTCTTAAAATAAATGAGTAAGTGGTTATGATGGAAGAAAAAAAATATGATATAGGTTCGAAAGTTATTATGAAAAAAGGGCATCCTTGTGGAACTAATTTATGGGAAATCATAAGACTTGGAGCTGATATTAAAATAAAATGTGTTAATTGTGGTCGTGTTGTAATGATGCCACGAGTTGAATTTAATAAAAAAATAAAAAAAATAAATGTGGATGGTGATTTAAATGTATAAGAAAAAGAAACATTTAAAAAAAATTAGATGTCATCCTATAACAACTTACATCTTATTGATTTTAGGAACCTTTATTTTAAGTTGGATTTTAAGTTTAGTGAAATTTCAAACTACTTATAGTACCATTAATGCAGCTGATTTAGCAATTGTACAAAATACGGTTACAGTTAATAATCTTTTAAATTTTGATGGTTTAAAATACTTCATTAGTAATGCTAGTCGAAATTTTATAAGCTTTGCTCCTCTTAGTATGTTTTTAATGATGGCTATAGGTTTATCGATTTTTGCTGGAAGTGGTTTAATTGATTTATTATCTAAAAAAATATTTTCTAAAATGTCAAATAAAGCTTTAACTTTTTTAATAATTTTTATTGCAACTATTTCAACTATTATTAATGATATTGGGTATATAATCTTAATACCAATAGCAGCTAGTCTTTATAAAAGTCGAAAAAGAAATCCTCTTACAGGTGTTATTACTGCCTTTTGTGGAGTTGCTTTTGGAACGGGAACAACAATCTTTGTTGGATCAAGTGAAGTTGATTTAATACCATATACTACTAGTGCAGCTAGACTTGTTGATAGTGCATATCATGTTAGCTTACTATCTAATTTATTTATTATGATTATAACTAGTTTAGTTTTAGCAATTGTTGGAACCATTATTATTGAAAAAATAATTGCTCCAAGATTTGGAAAAGTTAAAGAAAAAAAAGATTTGGCTTTGGAAAATGAGATTGAAGTTATTGATCTTGAAGAACAAGAACAAGATAAATTAAATCAAGAATATAATGAAAAAAGAGGATCAAGATATGCTTTTATTGCTTCTCTTATTATAATTGGTTTGTTTATTTATTCTGTTATTCCAAATTTACCTTTATCAGGAATGCTTTTAGATATGAATGAAAAAACTTATTTAAGACAAATATTTGGAGAAAATTCTTACTTTCAAGATGGATTTACTTATATGATGTCTTTAGTTTTTATTGTTACAGGCTTAGCATATGGATTTGGTTCGCGAAAATTTAAAAATGATCGTGATGTGTTCGAAACTTGTCATGAAAATTTAAATAATTTAGGTGGAATTATAGTTTTAATCTTTTTAGCTTCCCAATTTATAGCTATTTTTAAAAAGACTAATATTGGAATAATATTAACTGGTATAGTTGCTAATATAATTGATAGTTTATCATTTGGTGGTATTCCCCTACTCTTTATTTCTATTATTTTAATAGCTTTAGCTAATATTTTCTTAACAACTGCTCAAGGAAAATGGATGATTTTGGCACCGGTTATTGTTCCTCCTTTAATGCAATCAAATATTTCACCTCAATTTTTACAATTTGTTTTAAGAGCCAGTGATTCGATGACAAAAGGTATTACCCCATTATCAGCTTTTTTTGTTATTTTTGTTGCTTACTTGAATATGTATAATTCAAATAAAGATCAATCAATAGGTATCTTTCAGGCTATTAAAATGATTATGCCTTATTGTTTAATTATTTCCGTTACGTGGTTGCTACTTTTAATAGGATGGTATATAATAGGATTACCAATTGGACCTAGTGTATATCCAACTGTGTAGGAGGAATTATTATGAGTTTAAAAGCAGGAATAGTTGGTCTTCCAAATGTTGGAAAATCAACTCTATTTAATGCTATTACTAAACAAAATATTTTAGCAGCAAATTATCCATTTGCAACTATTGATCCAAATGTTGGAGTTGTAAATGTACCTGATCAAAGAATCAATATTTTAAATGAAATGTATTTACCAGAAAGATTAATTATGGCAAGTTATGAATTTACTGATATTGCCGGACTTGTTAAAGGAGCATCTACAGGTGAAGGACTTGGGAATAAATTTTTATCACATATTAGAGAAGTAGATGCTATTGTTGAAGTTGTTAGATGCTTTGATGATAGTAACATTATTCATGTAGAAGGTGCTTGTGATCCAGTACGTGATGTTGATATAATTAACTTAGAATTAACAATCAGTGATTTAGAAATAATAGATAATCGTCTTGAAAAAATTGAGAAAAAAGCGATGACTACCAAAGACTCTGATAGTTTAGTTGAAGTAGCAACCTTAAAAAAGGCTAAAGTTGCCTTAGAGAAAGCTATTCCTCTTCGAGAAATTGATTTTACAGACGAAGAAAAGTTAAAAATTAAATCATTTCAATTTTTAACTTTAAAACCAATTATTTATATTGCTAATATTTCAGAAGAAGATTTGATAAAAGATGATAATAATTATGTTATAGCTTTAAAAAAATATGTAAAAAAATCTAAAGTTATTAAAATGTGTGCTAAAGTTGAAAGTGAATTAAGTGAATTATCAATTGAAGAAAAAGAAGAGATGTTAGAAATGTTAGGTATTACTTCGAGTGGTTTAGATGAATTAATAAGCGCTACCTATGATTTACTTGGTTTAAAAACTTATTTTACCGTTGGAACCGATGAAGTAAGAGCTTGGACATTTAAAGATGGCATGAATGCTAAAGAATGTGCTGGTATTATTCATACTGATTTTGAAAAAGGGTTTATTAAGGCTGAAGTAATAAGTTATGCTGATTTAATTAATTGTGGAAGTGAATTAAAAGTTAAAGAAGTCGGAAAATTAAGAATAGAAGGAAAGGATTATTTAATGCAAGATGGTGATATTTGCCATTTTCGCTTTAATAGGTAATAAAAATGCAAAGTGTGATTGAGTTATTTAAAAGTATTTTTGCTGGTAGTTTAGGAGCAATATTTATCTTTTTTGGTTTAGTGGCTATTGTAGTAGTAGTAGGTCTTTATGTATTTGGATCCTTAGGTTTAATGGAACTTGCTAAAAAGAACAAAATGGAAAATCCTTGGTTAGCATTTATTCCAATTGCTAATGGTTATCTTTTAGGTAAGCTTGGTTTTGAAATATATGCTAATAATGAAGAAAAAAATCCAACTTTAACTTGGTTATTACTAGGAGTTAATGCTGGTTCTATTATTTTAAATAATTACCTAGTAAATCTTTGTTCAATAGCAACTTTAGTTTTAAGTGTTCTTGCTTATAATAAAATTTATAAGTATATGATACCAAATCAAGCTACTAAATATACTATTTTATCTTTCTTCTTTGGAGGAAATCCCTTATATTTTAACAAAAGTATTATTAAATTAAAAGAAGAAGATACAAAAGCAGAAACTTCTTATAAAGAAGAGAAAGAAGATAAAATCAAAAAAACAAATGAAACTTTAAATAAAGAAGAAAAAAAATTAAGACCAAATTTTTGCTCTAATTGTGGAACTAAACTAGCCAAAAATGTTAAATTTTGCCCTAACTGTGGCGAGGAAGTAAAATAAGATAATAAACAAACTATTATCTTTTTTTATAGTAACTTTTAATTATAATATATGCCTTGATAAGTATCTCTTGATTTCAATTCTTTTAAAATATCATTTAAAACAATGAATTTTTTAATAAGCCAAGTTGGTTCTATTAAATCATTTATTTTTGGATCACCAGTCAATCTATGAATAACAATATTAGGTCTTAGTAATTCTAATTGTGAAACAATAATATCAATATATTCATCTTTTGTTAAGATATGAAATTTTTCTTTTTTATATATAGTTTCTAATTTAGTATTTTTTAAAACATGCAACATATGAATTTTAATTCCTTGGATATCAAGATTATTTAAATATTTAATAGTATCCAACATCATCTCTTTTGTCTCATAAGGAAGACCATTAATAATATGCACAACCACATTAATCTTATGTTTTCTTAAAAGTTTAACTGTATTTTCAAATTCTTTTAAAGTATGTCCTCTATTAATAAGTTCACTAGTTTTTTCGTGAATTGTTTGTAATCCAAGTTCAATTGTTAAATATGTTTTATTATTTAATTCTATTAAATAATTTAAACATTCTTTACTAATACAATCAGGTCTAGTTGCAATATTTAATCCAACCACATTAGAAATTTTTAAAATAGGTTCAAACTTTTCTTTTAACACAGAAACAGGTGCATAAGTATTAGTACCAGCTTGAAAATATCCAATAAATTTAGCATTTGGCCATTTCTTTGTCATGACTTTTTTTATTTCTTCAAACTGAGCTATTACATCTTTCTCTATACAACCTGCATACTCACCACTTTTTAAATTAGAGCAATAAATACATCCTCCTACTCCTTTAGTACCATCCCTATTAGGACAACTAAAGCCTGCATTTAAACTAATTTTAGCAATTTTACAACCAAACTTTTCTTTATAAAAAGTATCTAAAGTATAATATCTATCTTCATTTCTCATAATTTCACCTGTCAATAAAATAACATTTAATAAAAAAAACTGCAAGTAAATTGATATTTTATGAAAAAGTTACTATTTAGAATAATTTTATAATTTATAAATTATAAATTATTTAATTTATTTACACTATTAAATTATTTTCAATTATTTGTTTGAATTTTAAGTTTATTTAATTATTATATTTACAATTATTTTCAATAAAAAACTTTCAATATCTTCTTATCTAATTTACAACTTAATTTAGAAATGTTATAATATATTCATAATAGAGGCGAATATGAAAAAGAAAAAAATTAATAAAAAAAGTATTATCATTTTAAGTATTATTATTTTAATTATTTTAATTGAAATTATTAATCCTATTAAGCTTTACAATAAACACGTTTTAAAACAATTAAATTATTCTAATAGCAGTGCTGAAACTATTTTAAAATTTAAATTAAAAGATGATATTTTAAAAAATAAATATAATGAAGCTTTGGATATTATTTTAGCAAGTAAAGAATATCAAAATGATAATTATAAAATTTATAAAGAATTAAATTATTATGAAATTAATAATTATGTTTCTTTAGTAAATTCTTTAATAAAAAAAGGTTATCATGCAAAAGACATCAATAATATTTTAAAAAATAGTAAAGAAGATGAAGTAAAAAGTTTTTTAGAAAATGATTATGACAAAGATATTTCTAAATATTTACAATATGATTTTTCTCTTTTAAGAAATTATAATCGTTATAAAGAGTACTATAAAAAAGAAAGTTTAGATTATGAAGATGTTGTTGTTCAAGTAAATATTGGTCTTGATAAAGAATATTATACTGATTACAACGAAATAAAAAAATTTTCCAAAACAATGTTAATTAACAAATATAATGGTTTAGTTCAAGATTTTGTTCCAGATGATTTAATTTTAGTTGATGAAGAATATGCTGTTGATAAAAAACAAAAAGGAAATAAAGAAATGGTTGAAGCTTTTATAAAAATGTCTGATGATTGCTTTAAAGAAATAGGTTCTAAAGTTTTAATAAGATCTGGTTATCGCGATTATAAAAGCCAAGAAGATACATATAATTTATATCTTAAAACTTATGGTAAAAAATATGCTGAAGAATATGTGGCTCATCCTGGTTTTTCTGAACATCAAACAGGCCTTGCTATTGATATTAAAGCAGAAAGTAGTAATACTTTTGAAGGAACTAAAGAAAGTAAATGGTTACTTGAAAACGCTTATAAATATGGATTTATTTTAAGATATTCTAAAAATACAGAAGATATAACAGGTTATAATTATGAATCTTGGCATTATCGTTATTTAGGAGTAGAACTTGCAACTAAAGTAAAAGAATCTAAACTAACTTATGATGAATATTATATAAGAAATTTAAATAAATAGGAAAAAGGAGAGTCTATGTATAATTTAGGTAATCAATTTTATATTAATCAAAACAAATTAAAAGTGAATCCTAAATGTATTTTAATAGGTAGTAAATATCGAATTGAAATTTTAACAGAAAGATTAATACGTTTAGAATATAGTGAAACTTCAAAATTTGTTGATAGTGCAACAGAATTAGTTATATGTCGTAATTTTGAAAGACCTATTTTTAGTATTAAAGAAGATTCTGCCTATCTTTATATTGAAACTAAATATCTTAAATTAAAATATTTAAAAAATGCGCATTTTAGTGAACGTAGTTTATCAGGAACAATTGTTTTTAGTAACAAAGAATGGTTTTATAAACAAAAAGAAGTAAAAAATTATGGTGGGACGACAATGTCTTTAGATAATATAGCAAAAATGCCAAATCTTGAAAAAGGTTTATTTAATCCGGATATGTTTTTAACAATTGAAGATAATACCTTATTATTAGATGAAATGTCTAATGTTTACAAAAGAGATGAAAATTCTAAAGATTTTTATTTATTTGCATATAGTAATGATTTTAATGAGGTTTTAAAAGATTATTATACTTTAACTGGTTATCCAGCATTTTTACCAAGATATGCTTTAGGTAATTGGTGGAGCCGCGATATTCCCTATCAAGATGAACATGTAATTCAATTGATGAATAAATTTCGTCAAAACGGAGTTCCTGTTTCTGTATTTTTATTTGATAATGATTGGAGTATTAAAATATCTAAATTATCTAAAACATCAGGTTTTAGTTTTAATATGAAGTTAATTAAAGATCCTCCTACTTTAATTAATAATTTACATAAAATGAATGTTAAAGTTGGAGTTAAAGTAAATCCTAAAGATGGTATTTTCTCTCATGAAACTTATTTTAAAGAAGCAAGAAAATATATTCAAGTTAATCAAAAAGGTTATATTGACTTTAATCCTTTTGAAGCAAGATTTATGGATTTATATTTAAAATTATTTATTCACCCTTTAGAAGCTTTAGGAATTGATTTATTTTGGAATGATTATGATGATTTAGAAAATAGAAATTCTTTATTTATTTTAAATGATTATATGAAAAAAGATTTGGAAAGAAATGGTAAAAGAAGTTTAGTTTTAGGAAGAAATGCTAATATTGCCCCTCATCGTTATCCTATTTTATATTCTGGTCATAATATTATTAGTTTTGATGTTTTAAAGTTTTTGCCATTATTTAATATAACGGCATCTAATATTGGTGTTTCTTATTGGAGTCATGATGTTGGTGGATCAGTTGGAGGTATTGAAAATTCCGAACTTTATATTCGAAGTGTTGAATTTGGCGTTTTCTCCCCTATTTTAAGATTTAACACAGAAAATGGTACTTATTATAAAAGAGAACCATGGCGTTGGGACGTAGTTACTAATAGTATTGTTAGTTATTATTTAAGACTTCGAAATCAACTTATTCCTTATTTATACACAGAAATTTATCATTATCATAAAGAAGGAATACCTTTAATAAAACCATTTTATTATGATTATCCCTTTACTTATGATGATCCAGTTTATATTAATCAATATTTTTTAGGTTCTTCTATCCTAGTTTCTCCTATTGTTAAAAGAAATGATCCATTGGTAAATCGAACTATTCAAAGATTTTTTATTCCTAATGGAATTTGGTATGATTTTAAAACTGGTAAGAAGTTTGTTGGTAATAAAAAATATGTTTCTTTTTATAAAATTGAAGATTACCCTGTATTTGTTAAAGCGGGTGGAATAATACCTCTTGCTGGAATTAATGATTTAATGGAAACCAATCCTCCAAAAGAGTTAGAAATTCATGTCTTTCCTGGTAAAAGTAATTCTTATAACTTATATGAAGATGATGGTTTAACTAATAGTTATTTAAAGGGAAATTATGTTATAACAAATATTGATTATAATTACTTAGAAAATAATTATACTTTAATAATAAGACCTGTTGAGGGTAAAAGTGATTTATTATTTCAAAAAAGAGATTATCAAATTCGTTTTCGAAATACAAAAATGGCAACTAATGTTAAAGTATATTCTAATGATCAAGAATTACCTTTTAAATCTTATCTAAGAGATAATGATTTTGTTATTGAAATAAAAAATGCTAGTACAACTAATCAATTAACAATTAATTGTCAAGGAAGTGATATTGAGATAGATGCTTTAAGAATTTTAAATGATGATATAGATAGTATTTTATCAGATATGGAAGCACCTACTAATTTAAAAGATCCAATAGCTAAGATTTTATTTAATCAAGACTTATCTATTAGCAAAAAAAGAGTTGAAATAAAAAAATTAAAGAGAAAAGGTTTAGATAAAAAAAGTATTAAAGTATTTTTAAGATTACTTGAATATATGAGTGAAGTTTAGTAAAAATAACTATAATACAATAATTGACTTAATTTTTAATAAATAGTAAAATACTACCCAAGAAAGAGGTAGTTTTTTATGAAATTCAATTTATTTTCTAAATACGAAAGATTAAAAAATCAAACTCCTGAATTAAAAGATTTAAAAGATAATTTAAATTATAATTCTAAAATAACCATATTTGATAAATTATCTCAGTCAGATTTAATAGATAAATTAATTAGTAAATTACAACAATTATATCATCAAATAACAGATAAGTTATTTAATAGATTTGATCTTAAAAATGAATTAAAACAAGGAAAAATTTATACTATCATAATGGCTGCTATAATTTTCTTAATTTTGATTTTAATTTCAACTTTTTTTGTTATTATGTTAAATTCTATTTTGGGAATAAATTTAATTTTTTCAATGTTAAAATATAGTCTTTTCTTTATTAAATGGGGTTATACTATTTTAAAAAGTAAAGGAAAATTAATTTTAAAATATTTAAGTAATTTATTTCCTAATAGTAAAATTTTAAAACAAAGTAAAAACATTAAAATAGAAAATATACCTTTTTTTGAAACAACTATTTTAAATAATATTCAAGAATTAATTAATAAATTAGAGTCTTTTGATTTGGATGTTAATTTAGAAAAAGAAATAATTTTAAAACTTAAAAGTATATTAGGTATGTTAAGGTTAGAAGACGAAACATTTTTAAATGAAATTAAGTCTTTAGAATATAAGCAAAAAATTATTAAAAGATTAAATGAAATTAGTTATGAAATAGATTTATTAAAAAAGAAAAGTGAAGAACAAAAACATTTTCAAGAAGTTAAAATTGAATTAAATGAAAGATTAGATGAAGAAATTAATCGTAAAGTTTATAAAAAAATGTAAAATTTTAAAAAAACTTGAAAAAAATAGTTATTTATGGTTAAATATTTTTATAATTATTTAAGAAGTAGTAATATTTTTGGCTTTTAAAGAGAGTTAGTGTTTGGTGGAAACTAATAAAGTAATTTATATGAACTTGTCTTAGTTAAAATAATCGTTGATCGCGTTAAGATATTTGAGATAAATTAAAGAATGGTACCGTCTTTTTGACTTCTTTTACTGTTCTTTTTTATTATAAAAGGTGGTGAAAAATGGGATTAAGTGATTTATACTGGTTTGTTGGAGTATTTATTTTAGTTTATCTTTTTTATTTAATTTTTGGAGTTTTAAGAAGAAAGAAAATAAATTTTGATCGTATCCCAATAGAATTAATATTGTTAATTAAAAAGTATCGATTAGACATGTCAAAGATTGGATATTTTGGTATTATGAATTTTATTGCCTTAGTAAGTGCTTTTGATATTGCTTTTACTACTACTTTTGTTTGTCATTATATAGAGAAAGTTTATTTAGCTATATTAATTGGAGCTTGTATGTTGGTACCTTTGATTTTAATTACTTTTAAATTTATTGGTTTATATTATGTTAAGAAAGGTTGTGTTATAGATGGAAACAAGAAAAATAGAAAAAAAATGGCAAAAGTTTTGGAAAGAAAATAAAACTTTTGAAGCAAGTAATAATAGTAAAAAGGAAAAGTATTATATTTTAGTAGAATTTCCTTATCCAAGTGGAGCAGGTCTTCATGTTGGACATGTTCGTAGTTATGCTTCATTAGATGCGATGGCTAGAAAAAAAAGAATGGAAGGTTATAATGTTCTATTTCCAATGGGATGGGATGCTTTTGGTTTACCAGCTGAAGAGTACGCTATTAAAAATCATGTTCATCCAAGTATTGCTGTAAAAGAAAATATTAAAGTTTTTAAAAGTCAACTTGAAAATTTAGGTTTATCTTTTGATTGGTCAAGAGAAATTTCAACAACAGATTCTAATTATTATAAGTGGACACAGTGGCAATTTTTAAAATTTTATGAAGCTGGGCTTGCCTATAAAGATAAAAAAACTATTAATTGGTGTCCAAATTGTAAAATTGGTCTTGCTAATGAAGAAGTTGAAGGAGGACATTGTGAAAGATGTGGAGGAGAAATTATTCATAAAGAAAAAGAACAATGGCTACTTGGCATGAAAAAGTATTCAGAAAGATTATTAGCTGGGCTTGCTGATACAGAGTTTCAAGAAAAAACTAAGTTAGCTCAAACTAATTGGATTGGAAAATCAGTTGGAGCAGAAATTGATTTTGAAATTGATCATACCGATGAAAAGTTAAGAGTTTATACTACTCGTCCTGATACTTTATTTGGAGTAACTTTTATGGTTATTGCTCCTGAACACCCAATTATTAATAAACTTGCTGATCGTATTTTAAATATGGATGAGATTAAAGAATATCAAATTTTTGCAAGTCATAAAAGTGAAATGGAAAGAACTCAGTTGAATAAAGAAAAAACGGGAGTTAAAATTTTAGGCTTTTATGCAATTAATCCAATTACAAAAGAAAAAATCCCTGTTTATATTTCCGATTATGTTATGATGAATTATGGAACAGGAGCTATTATGGCTGTTCCTGCTCATGATGATCGTGATTATGCTTTTGCAAAAAAATTTGGTATTAATATAGTAGAAGTTATTAAAGGTGGTGATATTTCGAAAGAACCTTATATAGGTGATGGTGAAATGATTAATTCAAGCTTCTTAAATGGTATTGATAACAAAAAAGAGGCTATAAAAAAAATGCTTCAACAATTAGAACAAATGGGAATTGGTCATGCTTCAACGAAATATCGTCTACAAGACTGGGTTTTCTCGCGTCAAAGATTTTGGGGAGAGCCTATTCCAATGATTAATTGTCCTCTATGTGGTTGGGTTCCAGTTCTTTATGAAGATTTACCAGTTTTACTTCCAAATGTTGCTTCATATGAACCAACTGAAAATGGTGAAAGTCCTTTAGCAAGTATTCCAGAATTTGTTAATTGTAAATGTCCAAAATGTGGTCATGATGCTAAAAGAGAAACTGATACGATGCCGAACTGGGCTGGTTCTTCTTGGTATTGGTTACGTTATATGGATCCTAACAATGACAAAGAATTTGTTTCACGTGATGCCCTTAATTATTGGGGTAAAGTCGATTGGTATAATGGTGGTATGGAACATGCTACTCGTCATCTTCTTTATGCTAGATTTTGGAATAATTTCTTATATGATCAAGGCTTAGTTCCAAATAAGGAACCTTTTAAAATTCGAGTTTCTCATGGTATGGTTTTAGGTTCTAATGGTGAAAAAATGAGTAAATCAAAAGGAAACGTTATTAATCCCAATGATTGTGTAGAGGAATATGGTGCTGATGCTTTAAGAGTTTATGAAATGTTTATGGGTGATTATGAAAAAGAAGTTAGTTGGAATACCAATAGTTTAAACGGTTGTAAAAAATTCTTAGATCGTGTTGAAAGAATTGGATCAAAATTAAATAAAAGTACAACTTATTCTCCTAATCTTGAAGTTTTAATTAATCAAACTATTAAAAAAGTATCAGAAGATTTGGATAATTTAAAATATAATACAGCTATTTCTAGTTTAATGATTTTATTAAATGAAATGGAAAAACTAGAAACAATTAGTAAAAAAGATTATCGAACTTTCCTACTTTTATTAAATCCAATGGCACCTCATATAACTGAAGAATTAAATGAAGTTTATAATTTAGGAGCTACTCTTTGTAATTCTAAATGGCCTTTATATGATAAAAATAAATTAATTGATGATAAAGTTACAATTGCTGTTCAAGTAAATGGCAAACTTCGTGGTACTTTTGAAACTAATCATAATGCAGGAGATGAAAAACTTAAAAAGTTAGCAACAACTAATGAAAATGTTTTAAAACATCTTGAAGGAAAAGAGATTGTTAAAATAATTGTTATTAAAAACAAAATAGTTAATATTGTTGTAAAGTAGATAGATTAAAAAAAATAATCTATCTTTTCTTTATAGAAAAATTTAAGGAAATATGCTATACTTATCTTATAATAGGAAAGGATAAGGAGGTATTTATGAATACAATTCTTAATCAACCTACTCATTTTACTCTTTATGATTTATTGGAAACAGTCAAATTTCTTCCTGATGAATTAACTATTATTTTAATTCAATTAGATAGTAGTTTAAAATATATTCATGAACATGGTTATTGTGTAACTAACTTTGATCCTAAAAAAATTATTGTTATAAATGGTCATATTACTCCAAACTCTTTTCGTGATGTAATAAGCTATAATAATTATGAAAATGCTGCAACTTTTAATATTTTTCAATTTAGTAAAATTGGTCTTTTATCTTATAATAATTTACCACCTGATACGATCATGAACCAAGAACATTTTAATTATTTAAGAGAAAATTTAGATAAATATAATCAAAATGGTTATATTCCTAAAGAAATATTTGAATATTATCAAGAAATATTTTTAAATTTACATATTGATTATTTAAATAATTATTTAGTTAAAAAACAACAAGAAAAACAAAGTAATCAAAATAATAATAGTATTCGAAAAAGCTTAGCAACGGATATTGGAAGAGCTTTTGTAGATAAAAACGAAGCTGCTTTTTTGCAAGTTTTATTTATTCCAAGTATCATTGCCCTAACCTATTTATTAAGTTTATTTATTTATATATTTATCATTAAATAAAAATTTTACTTTTGTTTTACAAAATATCATTTTGTAAGTACGAAAGTTTTTTTATATAAAAAAAATTGTAATTAATTAAGAAGTTAAAATTTATTTTTAAAATAAGTTAGAAATTTTTTAAAACAGTTTAAGTTAAAGTCGTTGAATCAATCTAAAGTGCACAAATAAGTGCAATTTAAAGTTAAATGTGTATTTTTAAAAGAAAATGCACATTTTTTGATGTTTTTCTTAGTAAAATAATTGCTGAAAATCAAAAAAAATGATA
>CALVPE010000042.1 GCA_944350485.1 uncultured Bacilli bacterium | reverse complement strand
TTTGAAAAAAATTTAAATGCTGCATAACTTATACCTATTGTTACTACTAAAATACCTAATATACTAATTATTATACCGATTCTTCTATTTTTCATATATCCTCCAACTAAAAAACTATATCAAAAATGACTATATTAAATAGCTAATTATATTTCCTATTCTATGTATTAATAATATAACATTTTTTTAATTTTTACAAGTAATCTTTATTTCAATATTTTAAAACTTTTTTTAAAAATATTGTTAAATACCCTAAAAAAGCTCCTGATGTATCAAATAAAATATCCCTTATTTCACAACTTCTTCCTGGAATAAAATATTGATGAACTTCATCAGTTATAGCAAAAATTAAACAAAATAAAAAACTATATTTTTTATTTTTAAAAACATTATAACTTAATAAATACAAAATAAAATATAAAAAAATATGAGCTAATTTTCGAATTAAAAAAGATAAATTCTTTAAAGAATCATAACTTAAATCATTAAATATTTTAGAAAATAAATCAACAAAAATATCACTTTTACTTTGAGAAATATTACCACTTTGATTAGAAAAATAAAAGATTAATATGCACCAAATAATTAAGAAAATTATCTTAATAATTTTAATTTTTTTACCTTGATTTTTTATTTTTATATACATCTTGATAAAACCTTTCATTAACATAGTAAGCTTTCATAGTTACTTCTTGTTCTAAATATTTAATTTTTTGATCTAGTTTTTCAAGTTGTTTTTTATTTAAAAATGCTAAATATTTATTTAAAACTTCTCTTTTAAATTTTTCCACTTCATTTAAAGAGTACATTAAAGAACTGGCTGGATCTTCTTCATCATTATCTGAAATATTAATTATAAGATTAATTAGTTGAATTAATTTTTTATTAATTTTTTTATCAACTATTTTTTCTATAAATGATGGATTAACAATGATCATTTTATTAACATTAATGGCATTTTTTAATTTAATGTTTTTGTTTTTTGGAGTCATATTAAAACCATTTATTTTATTATATTCAAAATAGATAGCACTTTTTTTGTTTTTTTCTTTAACAATTAGGTAATTCATTGGTTAATCCTCCCATAAGTCTGGTCTTAATTCTTTTGTTTTCTTTATTTGAGCTTCTTTTCTGTATTGTTTTATTTTTTCATGATCTCCTGAAAGTAAAACATCAGGTACTGCCATTCCTTCATATACTCTTGGTTTAGTATAAGTTGGATAATCTAATAATTTATTAGTAAAAGATTCCGTTTCTAAACTATCTTTAGTAATTACTCCATCTAATAAGCGAATAATACTATCACATATTATCATACTTGGAAGTTCTCCACCTGTTAAAATAAAATCTCCTACACTTATAAAAGCATTACAAATTGATTTTATTCTTTCATCAAATCCTTCATAATGACCACAAATTAAAATTAAATGTTTCTTTTTAGCTAAAGAAATAGCCATTTCTTGATTATAAACTTTTCCATCAGGCGTTAGCATAATTACATAGCTATCTTTATCTAAAAGAGCTTTAACACAGTCCATTATGGGTTGACACATTAAAACCATACCAGCTCCACCACCATAAGGAGTATCATCAACCTTAGAATGTAAATCTTTTGAATAATCACGAAAGTTATGTATATTAACTTCAACTTTTTTATTTTGAATTGCTCTTTTAATAATAGATTCACTTAAAAAACCATCAAACATGATTGGAAAAAGTGTCAAAATATCTATTTTCATATTAAACCACCAACCTGCTTAACAATAATCTTTTTATTTTTAAAATCAATCTTATCAACTAATTCAAAGGGAATTAAACGATTATTAACAACTAGTAATTTCTTAGTATCCGTTAAATAAGTTATTTGATCTAAAATACCAATTTCTAATTTATCCATAAAAACTTTAAAACCTCTTAAATCATCATCTAAATACTCATCTTTCTTTAAATTTAAATTATCTTTTTCAAAATAAACTAAACTCCCTTTTAGATTAATAATTTGATTAATGTTATCAATCCCTACTAATTTAACCATATCATACCCTTTATGAACTCGATATGATTTAATAATGAAAACTTTATTAGCAATAATTAACTTATTACCTATTTTAAAAACTTTATCTTTAAATTTAAAATTTGATTTAATTCTAATTTCCCCTAAAATACCATGCGTATTTACATATTTACCAATTATAATTTGCATTTTACCACTTCCTATTCTAATATCTTAACCCCTTGCTAAAACTTATTTCCTACTTAATTCATATAAAAGAATACTTGTAGCAACACTGACATTTAAACTTTCACAATCCTTATTCATTTGAATATATAAATTTTTATCACATAATTCTTGAAGTTCTAAATCAACTCCTTTTCCTTCATTCCCCATTATTAAAGCAAATTTATCTGTTTTTATACTTCTAACATCTTCCCCATTAATAACATTAGTTCCTAAAATAAGATAATCATTCTTTTTTAAATCAGATATTACTTCTTTTAAATCTTTTCTTAAAATATTAATTTTAAATAACATTCCTTGGGTACTTCGTATTACTTTTTCATTATATAAATCAACAGTTTTTAAACTTAAAACAATTGTATCAATATTAAAAGCTAAACTACTTCTAATAATTGTTCCTAAATTACCAGGATCTTGAATATCATCTAATAAAAGAATTTTATTTCCCCTTATTTTCTCTTCATCTTTCATTTTACAAACCCCAATTATATCAGGAATTGTTTCTAAACTTGATAATTTTTTCATAATTTCTTTAGTGACAAAAGTATAAGGAAAGTTAAAATTAATATTTGCATTTTCAAGAATAAATAAATCAATTAATAAGTTGCTATCTAATGCTTCTTTTACTAAATGATAACCTTCAATTAAATATAATTTATCTAAATCACGATATTTTTTATTTTTTAATTTTAAATATTTTTTTATCTTTTGATTTTCTAAACTAGTAATTAACATTCAAACACCCCTTTATTCATAAAAATATTAATTTTTTTCACTACTTAAAGTATAACATAAAAATAGCGATTATTTAAAAAAAAATAAAAGAAATTAATCTTTTATTATCTTTTATAATTATTAATTAAAGTATTTATTCAACTCTTAAAGCTTCAACTGGATCTTTTTTACTAGCTACTTTGGATGGGATTAAACCAGCAATTAAAGTTAGGAACATACTTATAATGATTAAAATAATTGAACCTACTATTGGTAAACTAGCTATATTACTAATATTTGTTAAATTTTTAATAATGATATTAATTGGAATATTTAAAAGCATGGTTATTAAAATTCCAAATATTCCTGATGTAAAACCAACAATAATTGTCTCAGCATTGAAAACTCTGGAAATATCTTTTTTCCTAGCTCCAATAGCTCTTAAAATACCTATTTCTTTAGTTCTTTCGATAACAGAAATATAAGTTATGATTCCAATCATGATACTTGAAACGATTAAAGAAATTGTTACAAAAGCGATTAAAACACTACTAATAATATTTACAATTGAAGAAACAGAATTAATCATAGTTCCAACAACATCAGTATATTTAATAACATTTTCTTCTTGGCCTGACGCTCTTTCTTTCTCATTATAATCATCAATTAAATCAATTATTTTTTCCTTACTGTCAAAATCTTTCGCATATAAAGATATATTAGATGGAGTGTCGTAATCAAAAACATTTAGTTTTTTTAAATTATCTTCATACGATGACATAGAATCAAATTCTTTACCTGTAAAGACATTAATATTTTTATTATTTATTTGTTCTTTAACAATATCTGTATTATTTATTTCAGCAATTAAATCAGTTATTAAAGATGATTTATAGCCAATACTACCATTTATGGAAGTACTTGTTGCTTCCTCATTAGCTTTAATTATTCCAACAATTTTTAAAGTTTTTCCGTTTTTAATTAAATTTTTTATTTCATTTTCGGTATTTATTAGTTGCCATAAACCATTTACTTTTTGATAATAACTAGTTGGTAAAACTAATTTATATTCAAGATTTAATAAATCTTCATATGCATAACTAGTTCCAGCACTTTCAGGTATTTTTTCTCCTTTTAAAACTTTATCCATCATGTTTTTAACTTCATTTTGATCTTTTATTCCTAAAGTATAAAGAACATAATCACTTATTTCATTATCTTTATTTACAATTAACATTAATTCATTTGATTCTTTTGCCCAAGAACCAGCTAATAATTCATATTGTTTTTCTAATAGTTCTTGATTTGATAACATTTCACTAAAAACATTATTCCCCGACATACCCATTTGCATTGTTTGATTGTTTTGAGGTGGCATAAATTCTTGTAGTAAAGTACTTGGATTTACTTGGATAATTTGATCAGTTGTATTTTTATAAATATTTAAATTTAAATTATAACGATAAGCAATATCCAAAGTATAATCTTTAATATGAGAATTTGATTCCAAATAGCTTTTAAATTTTGTTAAATTATTACTTTGTATTCCTTTAGATAATGTTGTTAGCATATTAACCATAATATCATTTGTATATATTTTATCATTATCATGCTGTTTTTTTTCTGTTTGCCCCATTAAAGAACTAATTAACTCTGAAGCATCAAAAGAAGTTTCTTCGATAATTAAAGGATAACTTGATAAGGCATCTTCTTCAACTCTTTTAATATAATTATTAATGCCACTTGAAAGTGATAAAATTAAAGCTATTCCTATAATACCTATGGAACCGGCAAAACTTGTTAAAATAGTTCTTCCTTTTTTGGTTAATAAATTATTAAAACTTAACGATAAAGCAGTTAAAAAATTCATCGAAATTTTTTTGCTTTTTAAAACTTCTTTTTTTTCAATTTTATTTTGATAAGGATTTGTATCACTTAAAACACTACCATCTAATAATTTAATAATTCGGTTTGAATAAGTATTAGCTAATTCTTCATTATGAGTTACCATGATGATTAATTTATCTTTAGAAATTTTTTTTAATAAATCCATAATTTGAATACTAGTTTTAGAATCCAATGCTCCCGTTGGTTCATCAGCTAAAATAATTTCAGGATCATTTACTAAAGCTCTAGCAATTGCTACTCTTTGCATTTGACCACCTGATAATTGATTAGGTTTTTTATTAACTTGATCTTTTAAACCAACACTTTCTAAAGCTTTAAGGGCTTTTTTTCGTCTTTCTTTTTTACTAACTCCTGATAAAGTTAAAGCAAGTTCCACATTAGCTAAAACACTTTGATGAGTAATTAGATTGTAACTTTGAAAAACAAAGCCTACTTGATGATTACGATAAATGTCAAAATCTTGATCTTTAAAATCTTTAGTTGACTTATTATCAATTAATAAATCTCCATCTGTACAATTATCTAAACCTCCAATTATATTTAAAAGTGTTGTTTTTCCACAACCACTTGGACCTAAAATAGATACAAACTCTGATTTTCGAAAATCTATTGAAATACCTTTTAAGGCTTCAACTTTTTCTAGACTACTCGGATTATAAACTTTTTTAATATTTACTAATTTTAACATATTTTCCTTTCTTTTCTCTTTTAACATTTTTAATTATAAATTACTTATTAAATATATGCAAGAAAATTTCAAAACATTTTCAAAAAATGCTATAAATTTATTTTGATTTATAGCATTTCTTTTATTTACGATATTCAAATTCATAATCAAGAATTTTAACAATATCCCCTTCTTCAATTCCCATTTTTTCTAATTCATCATCAATTCCTATTTTTCTTAACTTGCGAATAAATCTTTCAATTCCTTCATCGGATTGAAAGTTTGTCATCCGAAACATTTTTTCAACTTGCTTACCAGATATTATATAATCTTGGCCAATTTTTTCAATTGTAAATGGTTTTTCTGTTTCAAATTTATATAAAACATGTGATAAAAATTCAGTTTCTTCATATAAAGGTGTATTTGGTGCTTCATAAACTAAATCAGCAAGTTTTATTAAAACCGGTTCTAAATTTTCAGCGGTAATTGTACTAATTGGGTATATTTCTAGTTTAACTTTTTCTTGAAATTTTTTTAAATTATCTTTAGCATTTGGTAAATCCATTTTATTTGCTAAAATGATCATGGGTTTTTGTAAAAGTTTAGGACTAAATTTTTCTAACTCTTTATTAATAGTTAAAAAATCTTGATAAGGATCTCGTCCTTCTTGACTTCCCATATCAATTATATGAGCTATAACTTTAGTTCTTTCAATATGCCTTAAAAATTTATCACCTAATCCTACTCCCTGACTTGCCCCTTCAATCAAACCAGGCAAATCAGCTATTACAAAACTACGATTATCTTTTGTTTTCACAACTCCAAGATTTGGTGTTAAAGTTGTAAAATGATAATCGGCAATCTTTGGTTTTGCTTTTGTAACTTTTGATAAGAAAGTACTTTTGCCGACACTTGGAAGTCCAACTAAACCAACATCAGCTAATAGTTTAAGTTCAACTTTTAATATCTTTTCTTCACCTGGTTCTCCATTTTCTGAAAAATTTGGAGCTGGATTACTTAATGTCTTAAATGCTGTATTACCGCGACCTCCTCTACCACCTTTAGCAACAACAACTTCATCATTTGAATTTTTTAAATCTGCTATAATTAAATTAGTATCATAATCGGTTACAACTGTTCCTTGTGGTACTTTAATAACAATACTATCTGCATTTTTACCATCCATATTTTTACCAGTTCCATTTTCACCTTTTTTACCTTTAATTGTTTTCATATATCTTAAATCAATTAAAGTATGAAGACCAGTATCAACTTTAAAAATAATATCTGAACCACGTCCTCCGTTACCTCCATAAGGACCTCCCATTTCGATATATTTTTCTCTTCTAAAAGCCGTGCAACCATCTCCGCCTGATCCTGCTATTACTTTAATATTTGTTTCATCAATAAACATAACTACCTCCTAAGTTTATCTATTAATCTCTTAACACTAATGATACTTTTTTCACTAACTTTTTTTATTTCTTTTTTAGACCAAATCATGCTATAACCATGATAATCCCTTAACATTTCTAAATCATTAATGTTATCCCCAACTGTATAAATATTATTACTTAAAAGATATTCTTTTTCTCTTATATATTCAATTGGTTTTGATTTAGAAATTAAAGAATCATAAATATAAATTTTAAAAACACCATGTTCTTTAAAAATTTTCAAACACAAATTATATTTTACCATAATTTTCTTAAGTTCTAACAAAAATAATTGATTTAACTTTGAAATTATAATTTCATATTCTAATATATTATCTAAAAAAATGATAGGATTTATTGTTAATTTATCTTCAATTTTAATTTTTTCTAATTCAAATAAAATGTTTTTATCTAAATTACTTGCATACAAAACTTGATTATTATTATCAAACAAAATATTTCCATCATTACAACTTAAATAATGATATGGTATTTTATATTTATCTATTTCTTTTTTTATACTTGGATATGATCTTCCTGTATTTAATAAAAATAGATTATCAACCATATATTTTTTTAAACTTTTAATATTTCTTTTTAAATCAAATTTACTACATTTGAGTGTTTTATCATAATCAATTGCTAATAATTTCATATTTCTCCTTAATTGATAAAATATATGAAATATAAAATTAAATTAGAAGTTTAATAATATAATAAAAAAATATATAAAGTTAATTAATTATATAAAAATTATTTTAAAATAATTAAGTCAAAACTTTTAATTTTAGTAACAAAAAAGAACTGTTATAAAAATATTCATTTTTTAACAGTATCTTTATAAAATACATAAAAATTAATTAAAACATTAAAGTTGCTAATGATAAAATAATAATATTTGCTAAAGCAATTGTAATTATTATTTTAAAAGCCCATTTAAACCAAGTTGAATATTCAATTTTAGCAAGAGCTAAACCACCCATAATAGCACCACAAGTTGGAGTAATTAAATTAACTAATCCATTAGCTGCAACTGTTGTCATAACACTTGTTTCAACACTATAACCTAATTGATTAGCAAGTGGTCCAATAATTGGGGAAGATAAAGTTGCAAGACCTGATGAAGACGGTACTAAAATTGATAAAACAATATGTAAAATATAATTAAGTGGAGTAAATAATAGTTCAGGAACATTTTTCAACAAATTAGCAGCATTATAAATGATATAGTTATCTAAATAGGTTTGACTCATTAAAACACTTGCACCCCTAGCAATAGCTATGATTAAGATAACCCCAACCATATCATCAGCACCATCAACAAAAGTATCAACTATACCTTTTTCACCCATTTTATTAACAATACCAATAATAATAGCCATAACCAAAAACCATAAAGCTGCTTCATAAAACCACCAATTACCAAAAGTAGAACCTGTTAGCCAACCCGTAAACTTATCAAAGAAAGAAATGTTAAATTCTCCCCAAGGGATGAAACCAACAATCATAACAACAAAAGTTAAAGCAAACAAGATTAAAGTAATTTTTTGCATATTGCTTAAATTAACTTCTTTCCCTTCAAATTTTTCAGCATAATTGCCAAATTTTCTTTCTGCATTTTTTTGCTCTCTTAGTGATAAGAAAGTTGAACCTTTATCTCTTTTTACTTTAGCGGCATAAGTCATAACAAAGATAATGGAAATCGCTAAAGTTATTATCCAAAGAAGCGTTCCAATTAAAATAACTAAGCCTTGATTAACTTGAATACCTGCAGGAAGAGCACTTATAGCTGCTCCTGTTGCAAAAGGGTTAATTGTTGATCCAAGAACACCTGATCCTGCTCCTAATAAAATTGTGGCTGCTCCTACTAAAGGATCCATCCCAGCTGCCATCATTGTTGCAGCTAATAATACGTAAAAACCAACCGTTTCTTCAAGCATTCCATAAGTTGTTCCTCCAATTGAGAATATAAACATTAAAATTGGAATTAAAATTAATTCTTTACCTTTAAGTTTTCGAACTAAAACTTGAATACCTGTTTCAAGTGCCCCTGTTTTTGTTACAATGGCTAAAAAGCCACCTAAGATAAGAACAAATATACTAACATCAATTGCAGATTCAAATCCTAGAATGGGAGCCATCAAAATATCTGATAGTTTAGCACCAACTGTCCCACTACCATTAACAATTTCTTCTCCTACAAATTCAGCATTAGATAATACATGTGAAAGAATACCTAGCAAAACAATAAGAATTAAAATTATTGAAAAAGCTGATAAAGCCATCCCAGACTTTTTCTTTTTTGTTTTTTTTGCATCACTCATTTTCTTTTTCTCCTTTAATTATTTTTGTACCAATATTTTTCTTTTGAAAATCTTTTAAATTTTCAATTGAGGTAATTATAGCTATTTTCTTATTATCTGTTAAAAAATCAAGACAAGCTTCAATTTTAGGTAACATGCTTCCCTTAGCAAACTCATTGTTTTTTATATATTTTTTAGCTTCTAAAGTTGTCATTTGATCTATTTCTTGTTGATTTTTTTTATTAAAGTTTAAATAAACTTTAGATACCGCAGTTAATATTAATAAAATATCTGCCTTTAACTCTTTAGCAAGTAAAGCTGCTGTTTTATCTTTATCAATAACAGCATCAATTCCTAATAATTCTTGTCTTTTTTTAATAACTGGTATCCCACCACCACCACAAGCGATAGCAATAACTCCGTTTTCAATTAATAATTTAATAGCCTTTTTCTCAATTATATCAATTGGTTTAGGAGACGGTACAACTCTCCGATAACCACGTTCTGCATCGCTAACAAAAACTTGCTTTTTTTCTTTGGCAATTTGCATTGCTTTTTCTTTTTCATAGAAAAGACCAATTGGTTTGGTAGGATTTTTGAAAGCTTTGTCGTTAGCATCAACTAGAACTTGTGTTATAACAGTTACACAATCTTTTTTTATTCCCTGTCGTTTTAATTCTCTTTCTAAAGTTTGTTGTAGTTGGTAACCAATATAACCTTGACTCATACTTCCACATTCAGCAAATGGCATATTTGAGGTATTTATTTTTGAATGGGAATACTCCATGGCAAGAGAAATTTGCCCAACTTGGGGTCCATTTCCATGCGTTAAAATAACTTCGTTTCCATCTTTTATTAAATTAACTAAACTTATAACTGTTTTTTTTAATATTTTTCTTTGCTCTTCGGGGTTATTTCCTAAAGCATTTCCGCCAAGAGCAACAACTATTCTACTCATTTTGATCCTTTAATGTGGCATAGATAACCGCTTTGATAGTATGCATTCTATTTTCAGCCTCATCAAATACTTTTGATAAACTAGATTCAAAAACTTCATCAGTTACTTCCATTTCTGGAATTTTAAATTTTTCGTTAATTTCTTTACCAATACTAGTTTTTAAATCATGAAAAGATGGAAGACAATGTAAGAAAATACTATTAGGTTTCATATTATCAATAACCTTTTTATTAACTTGATATTTTTTTAATAATTTAATTCTACTTTCCCAAACATTAGCTGGTTCACCCATAGATACCCAAACATCAGTATAAACAATATCTTGATTCATCGTACCTAATTTAACATTATCTGTTAAAGTTATAGAACAACCATTTTCTAAAGAAATTTCCCGGCATTTAGTAACTAATTCTTTGTCAGGCCAAAGATCTTTAGGACTACAACAAGTGAAATTTAGTCCCATTTTAGAGCAAGCAACCATTAAGGAATTAGCAACATTGTTATGTCCATCTCCCATAAAAACAAGGTTTAAACCTTTTAATTTTTTAAAATGTTCTTCAATCGTCATTAAATCAGCTAACATTTGTGTTGGATGAAACTCTGTTGTTAAACCATTCCAAACTGGAACAGAAGAGTTATTTGCTAATTCTTCAACTATTTCTTGGGAAAAGCCACGATATTCAATTCCATCATACATTCGACATAAAACACGAGCAGTATCTTCTATACTTTCTTTTTTTCCCATTTGACTACTAACAGGATCTAAATAAGTAACATTCATTCCTAAATCATAAGCAGCCACTTCAAAAGCACATCTTGTTCTAGTTGAAGTTTTTTCAAATAATAAAGCAATATTTTTACCTTTTAAATACTCATGACGTACACCATTTTGTTTTTTTTTCTTGAAATCATGAGCCAAATCTAATAAATATCTAATTTCATCAGGTGTATAATCTAAAAGTTTTAAAAAATCACGATTTTTTAAGTTCATTAATCCTCCCTTACTAATGGCATGCTCATACATCTTGGACCACCTCGTCCACGTGATAATTCTGCACTTTGCATTTCAATTACTTTAATACCATGGCTTCTTAATATTTCATTTGTAACATTGTTCCGATTATAAACAACTACAACTCCTGGACTAATACATAAAGTGTTAGTTCCATCATTCCATTGTTCTCTTTCACTAGCCACTTTATCTCCTCCAGCACATGGAATTAAAGTAATTTCTTTCTTTAAGTATTTTTTTAAGATATTTTCTAAAGAATCCTCAATTTCTTTTACTTTTAAATCTTCATCACTATTTGGATCATTTCCCTCTTTAATTTCAAAAACTTGTAAAGTTTCCATAATTCCTGGATGATAAGTAAATTTGTCATAATCAATTTGAGTAAAAACTGTATCAAGATGCATAAACGCTCTTGAAACAGGAATATTAAAAGCCAAAATAGTCTCAATTTTACAATTTTTGTTTTTAAATATTTCTTTAGCTAATTTATCAATTGCTCCAGCTTCGGTTCTTTGACTTATACCAACCGCTAACACTTTTTCGCTTAAATTTAAAATGTCTCCACCTTCAATATGACAATCAAAATAACGATCATAATATTTATTGACATAACCTTTATATTTAGGATGATGATTAAAAATATATTCAGCATAAATGGTTTCTCTTGATCTAGTAACTGAATACATTTTATTTAAAGAAATACCAGAACCAATTGTTGCAAATGGATCTCTTGTAAAATATAAATTTGGCATTGGATCAACAATAAAATCACTTTCAGCCGTTACAAGATCAACTAAAGATTTTTCTAAAACGCGTTTACTTCGATCAAGTTCACTAATTTGAATACCTTCCATTGTTTTTAAAACAAAAGCTTTATTATTTTTAATACTCATTAAATAATCATAAACTAAATCCCGATATTTTGGAGTATTTATTCCAGCTTCCTTAATGAATTTTTTAATAAAACGAGGTTTTAATTTTGGATTAGCATCTAAAGTTTCAGCCATTAAATCTTCAAGATAATAAACCTCAATATCATTATCTCTTAAAATTTGAACAAATTCATCATGTTCTGCTTGAGCATCTTTTAAAAACGGAATATCATCAAACAATAATTCTTGTAAAGTATTAGGTGTTAAGTTTAAAAGTTCCTTTCCTGGTCTATGAACTAAAACCTCTTTTAAAGGTTTAATTTCACTAGTAACATTTAATTTATTCATTTTTCCTCCTTATTCTACTATGAAATTATTGTAGCAAATTTTTTAAAAAAAATCTATCACTTTTAATTTGAAATTAGATTTTTTTATTTACTTAAAAAATTCTTTAAATCTTCACATTTAGGATTGTTAAATATTTCTTTAGGTGTTCCTTCTTCTAAAATTTTTCCATTTTTCATAAATAAAACTCGGGTAGCAAATTCTTTAACAAAATTCATCTCATGAGAGACAATAATCATTGTCATTCCTTTTTCTCCAAGACTTTCCATTAAACTGGTAACTTCTTTAACCATCGCTGGATCTAAAGCACTGGTTGGTTCGTCAAATAAAAGTAAACTTGGTTCAATCATCATTGATCTAATAATTGCAATTCTTTGCTTTTCTCCGCCGGATAAACTATTAGGATAAACTTTCTTTTTATTTTCTAAAGCAATTGATTTTAATAAATCGATAGCTTTTGTATTAGCTTCTTCTTTGGTCATTAAATGAAGTTTTAAAGGTGCTAAAGTTAAATTTTCTAAAACAGTTAAATGCGGAAATAAGTTATAACTTTGAAAAACCATCCCCATTTTTTGTCTTATTAAATTAATATTTGTTTTTTTAGCTTTTAAATCTTGACCTTCAAAAATTATTTCTCCGCGAGTTGGAATTAATAAACGATTTAAACAACGAAGAAAAGTTGATTTACCACAACCACTTGGTCCAATTATAAAAATAATTTCTCCTTTTTTAACTGTTAAATCAATATTTTTTAAAACAGCTTTGTTTTTAAATTTCATAACTAAATTTTTAACTGTTAATATGTTTTCCAAGTGTAACCTCCATCTTTTTTACTAATTTTGATAATCCTAAAGTTATTAATAAGTATATAATTGCAACAATTATTAAAGGAAAAAAGTAATCATAAGTACGTGATGCAATAATATCTGAAGCTTTAGTTAGTTCAACAATTCCTATTGTTGATCCAATAGCAGTTTCTTTAACTAAAGTAATAAATTCATTTCCTAAAGCTGGTAAAATATTTTTAATGGCTTGTGGCAAAATAATAAAACGCATACATTTTGAATAATTTAAACCTAAAGCATAACCGGCTTCTCGTTGATCTTTGGGAATAGAATCAAATCCAGCTCTAATTATTTCGGCAACATAAGCTCCTGAATTAATTCCAAAAGAAACAACTCCTACCAAGATAATATTAATATCAGAAGTTTTGAAAATAACATAATAAATTATCATTAATTGTAAAATTGAAGGAGTTCCTCTAATAACTGTTACATACAATTTTCCTAATGAATTAAGAATTTTTAATTTTCCAGTATTTTCATAGTAATTTCTAATAATAGCGATTAAAATTCCGATAACAGTTCCTAAAATTACAGCAAAAAGGGCAATTATTAAGGTATTTTTTAACCCCTCTAAAATATAAAGATAACGATCTTCATAAAGACATGTATAATAAAAATTATCAATTATTTTTTGCATAAACACCTACTTAGTATGTTCTAAAACATAGTTATCAATTTTTCCTTCTTTAATTAAACGTTTTAAGACATTATTAATTTTATCTAATAGTTTTTGATTACCTTTCTTAACAACCATACCATATTTATCTGTAAAAACTTCTTGATCTAAAATGGTTAAACTAGGATTTGGCTTGATAAGTTCTTTGGCAGGTAATTCATCCATGATAACTAAATCAACTTTATCATTTTTTAAATCTTCAATAGCAGCTAAAAATTTCTTTTGTCGAACAATAGTTGCATTCTTGAAATTTTTTGTTACAAAAGAATCAGCTACGCTTCCTAGTTGAACAGCTATTCTCTTATCATCAAAATCAGCTATTTCAGAAACACCTTTTTTAGCAACAATAACTTGTTTAGAAGTTGCATAATCAATTGTAAAATCAACTTCTTTGGCTCGTTCTTCGGAATAACTAATACCAGCTGCTCCAAAATCAGCTTTACCACTTTTAATTTCATTGATTATGGAATCAAAAGCCACATCTTTAATTACTAATTCTTTACCAAGTTCTTTAGCTATTTCTTTAGCAATATCAATATCAACTCCAACAATATCACCATTTTCATAATATTCGTAAGGTGCAAAACCAGCTTCAGTTACCATAACTAAAGTATTTTCATCGTTTCTACAACCTGTAAAAAGAAATATTATTAAAGTTACAAAGATTAATTTTTTAAATTTCATATCTACATCTCCTATTATACTAATAAGTATAGCACGTACAAAGTTAGTTGTAAATGCCCAAGAAAGTAAATTTTAACTTTATTTTAACAAACAAAAATTGAGCCAATTTAGAAATTTACATTTTTTTGTAAAAAGTATTGACAGTAGCGAAAGCTTATAATATAATCTTATATGTTGTTGGTGGTTGTACAAACAATATTTGGGGCATTAGCTCAGCTGGGAGAGCGTCACGTTTGCACCGTGAAGGTCAGCGGTTCGATCCCGCTATGCTCCACCAATTAAAAATTAATTTTATATATATAAAAAGAATTAGATAAATTTGTTTATAAATTTATCTAATTCTTTTAGTTTTAAAGAAATAAAACATTTAAAACCTTATTTTTTTTATTAATAAATATTTTATATCATAATCTATATTTTTTAACTATCACTCCCTATATTATTTTTTAGATTAACTAATTCCGTTAAAGAATTCTTATTTAATAAATTATTATTAAATAAATAATCATATCTAAATAAAGTAAATCCTTGATAATTATTTAAAGTTTTTGAAATATTAACTTGTCTTGTAATTATATTATTTTGATTTACCCACTCGTTTTTACCGGTACCAGCCATTTCATCAATTAATCCTACTTTATAAAAAGCTAAAACTGGTATTATCTTAGTATTATTTAAAATTAAGTTATTCCACTCATTTAAAGTTTCTATAAAAGGCTTATATTGATTATCAAAACCATAATAAACTTGAGGCATAATAATATCAACGTAACCATCTTCTTTTAGCCAAGTTTTAATATCAGCAAAATGATAAATATAATTATTATTGATATTGCCGTCAGGTGCTATACTAAAAATAAGATCTTTATTATAATCTTTAATTAATTTATACACACTTTTTATCATGGTATTAATCATGTTAAAACGATATTCTTCTAGAGAAATATCTTCATTATATTTACTTTTATAATTTTCATAATTTTCTAAATCAATAGTTCTATTAACATAAAAATAATCATCAAAATGAATTCCTGCTAAATCATAATTAGAAATTAATTCATATACTTGTTTTAAAATTAAATCAATTACTTTTGGGCTAGCTGGATTATAATAAATCCCCTCCTCTGATACTTTAACCGCATTAGTATTTAATAAAGTATAAGCAGGATTATCTTTTGATAATAAAGTAATATCAGAACTTGAACTAATCCGATAAGGATTAAGCCAAGCATGAACTTTAATATTTCTCTTTTTAGCTTCTTTAATAAAATATTCTAAATAATCCATACCTGGATTTTTGCCTTCAACTCCACTTATAGTATATGAATAAGGAAATATTTTAGAATCATAAATACTATCTGAAAAAGGTGAAACATGCAAAAAAATCGTATTAAAATTTAAAGAATTAATGTTATCTAAAATCTTTTGAATATAAGCTTTATTAACGGTTAAAGAATTGTCTTTAAAATAAGTTAAATATTCTAAATAAGAAATATAAACACCTCTTATTTCTAATTCTTCTTTTTCTTTAAAAGCAAATTTTTTAGTTACAAGATATGCATTAGTAGTTAAAAAAATTAAAAAAATAAATAAAAAGACAAATATTTTTTTCATAAAATCACAATTTTATTTTAAAAAATAAATTTGTCTTATTTAGTCGAATTATAATAATTACATTTTATCTACTTCATCAATTGCTAAAATATTTAATAAATTAGAAATAACAATATAAACTAATTGTAACATAGCTAAATATGATGTTTGAATATCTTTATTTTTCACAGTTAAAATATGGTAAGTATTATAAAACTTATTAAATAAACTACTTAAATCAAATAAAAAATCTGTTATAAAGTTTAAACTTTTTTCTCTTAAAGATTTTTCTAAAATAGTAGGTAATTCTATTATTTTTAAAAGAATATCTTCCATTTCTTTATTCTCAATTTTAAGAATTTTATAATCTTGTTTTTGAACTTTTTCTAAGATTGATTTTAAACGAACAATTGTATATAAGATATAAGGGCCTGTTTTTCCATCAAAAGATGAAAATTTATCAGGATCGAAGATGTAGTCAGTTGCTCGATAGGACATTAAATCAGCATATTTTAAAGTAGCAATAGTTAGTTTTTCTTGAATATCTTCACGATTGACGATAAGATCTGGTTTCATTTTTTGATTAATTTGCTTTCTAATTAAGTTAATTAAGGAAGCAAGCTCCATAACTCCACCATCTCTTGTTTTATAAGGTTTACCATCTTCACCATTAATAGTTCCAAAACCAAGATGATAAAGATTGCAATTTGCATTTATTAAATTAGTTTTACGAGCAGCTCTAAAGACTTGTTCAAAATATAAAGCTTGGCGATTATCAACTACATACCATATTTCATCAGGATGAAACCTTTCCTCTCTTGAATAAATAGTTGCTAAATCACGAGTAGCATAGATAGTTGCACCATCTTTTTTAATAACAATTAAAGGTGGCATTTCTTTAGTATCTGTTTCTTCTTTAATATCAATAACCATAGCTCCATCTGACTCGTACAAATAAGACTGCATTTTTTTTATCATTAAAGGAATATCTTTAAAAGCATCTAATTCCCCTTCCCATAAATCAAAATGACAGTTTAATTCATTATAAACTTCCTTAATAGAAACACTAGAAATAGCAACTAATTGTTTCCAAAGTGCTAAATATTGTTGATTACCTTTATCTATTTCAGCTGTTATTTCTCTAACTTCATTCATTCTTTCTTCATTTTCTTTAGCTTCAATGTTAGCAGCAACGTATAATTCTCCTAATTTTTTAGGCGTATAAGTAACTTTTCGATATTTACCTTGAAAATTAGAATCAAAATATTCTAAATATTCGCCTCTTTTTTTAATTTCAGAAAGTAACATTCCAGCTTGTCGTCCTAAATCACCTAGATGAACATCACTAATAACGTCATAACCCATGAGCTTAGTAAGACGTCTTAAAGCTTCCCCAATATTTGCAGATCTCATATGACCAACATGTAAAGCTTTAGCCGCATTAGCACCTCCAAAGTCAATTATTATCTTCTTTTTAGGAACATTAGGAATAAAAATTTTAAAGTTAGATATTCCTTTATTTAAATAATTTAATAAAGTTTTACTATCAATATTAAAATTAATAAAACCAGGTCCTGCTATATTAATATCTACAAAACGACTATCTAAATTACTAATAATTTTCTTAGCAATTTCAATTGGATTTTGATGATATTTCTTTGCTAAACCCATACAAACATTTAATTGAAATGTTCCAAATTCTCTTCTACTACTTGGTAAAATTATAACACTCTCATTACTATAACCTAAATTTTCTAACAACTCTTCTAAATATTTTTCTAACTCTTTTAACATATTTCCTCCAAGATTTAAAAAAATTCTATAAAATAAGGACCCATTGGGGTGGTACCACCTTACTTCATAGAATTTCTATGCACTTTATTTGATAACGTAAATAAACGATGAAACTAAAAAGCTACGTTCAAAGAACTATAAAAAGATTTTCACCAACCATCTTCTCACTAAAATATAGTAACTCTTCTACTACTTCTTTTCTTTGTTCCTTGATAAATAAGATACACTAAAAATTAAAAAATGTCAAATGTTTTATTTCAACTAATTTTTTTTAAAATATTATACAACTTATTTAAAGGTAGTCCAACAATTGTATAGAAATCACCTTCAATTTTAGTTACATATTTTCCAAACTGTTCTTGAATTGCATAACCACCAGCTTTATCAAAAGGTTTACCATTTAAAATCCAATCTTTGATTTCTAAATCTGTTAAATTATCAAAATAAACTCGACAAATATCATAATCTTTATAAGTTTCGGTATTATCATTAACTACTTTTAAAACTGTTAAACAAGATATAACTTCATGACTAGTTCCACTAAAAGTTTTTAACATTTGAAAAGCATCTTGATAATCTTTTGGCTTACCATATATTTTTTCATCTTTAACAACTATAGTATCACAAGCAATAATAATTCGATCTCCTTTTGTTTTCTTTAAAACATTTAAAGCTTTTTGATAACTAATATTTTGACAATTTTCTAAATTATTTAAATTTTTATCAACTATTTCTTCTTCATCACTTATAACTACCTGATAATTAAGATCAATCATTTTTAATAATTCTTGTCTTCTTTTTGAAGCACTAGCTAAAATTATCTTCATTTAACTAATTCTCCTAAATATTCTTCAATAGCATTCGCTATTTGATCAGGACATGATGTTGCTTTAAATCCACATTTAATGCCTTTTAATTTATTTTTTACATCAATTAAATTCATACCACGAACTAAATTTCTAATTCCTTGTAAATTTCCACTACAACCACCTGTAACTTCTATGTCTTTCAAAATATTATTATTAATTATCAATTTAATATTAGAAGAACAAACTCCAATTGGTTTATAATTATATTCTTTCATAATTCCTCCTTTAAAATTATAATTTATTTTTAATTTTATTTTTTCCAATTATCAGGATTTTGATTAGTATTAATGGTAATATTTTTTCCATCTGATACTAAAACAATATTTTTAGAATTGCACATTTGATAATAAGTTGTTCCGTATTTTTTCATTAAATTTTTATTTGTACTACTTGGATATTTACTGCTACACCAACAACAATTAGGAATAATTGCATATTTAGGGGTAGTTGCTTTAAAAAAGGCATCTTTTAAATTTTCATAGCCATGATGAGGCCATTTTAAAACATCAATATCTAAATTCATATTAAAAACATTAGCATTAGCTTGAAACTTTGAAGTAGTCATATATTCTTCAGGTGTATCTCCAGTAAACATAAATTTATTATTTAAAAATTGTAATATAAATACCAAAGAATTAGCATTTTGATAAGTTGTATAAAGTCCTCGAACTGGGCCAATAAAATATAATTTCATCTCTCCAATTTCTAAAAAATCTTTTGGCTTTAAAATAATAGGATCAATATTTTTTTCAATTAATTTAGCCTTAATATATTTTATATCATTACTTTCACATTGTTTTTTAGAAACACAGTTTAAAATATCAACTGAATAATAAGCATTTGCTACTTCAAAATTATCTAATATGGTAGCTTGAGCTTGTACATGATTCCAATGAACATGTGATCCTATTAAAGCATCTATTTTAGTAACACCTATTTTTTTTAAATAAGAAACAACCTTTGTTCCAGCCTCATACCTTCCTCCATCAATCATGATTGTTTTATTACTTGTCCGAATCAAAATAGCATCATCATCACTTCCTGTTGTAATAAAATGAATTTCTAATCCAAACTTACTAGTTTGATCGTCTAATTGACAACTAATAGCTTTAGTATTACCAGCCTTATCAAATATTTCAACATAAGCTTCACTTAATTTTCTAGCAATTGTATAATTAGGACTTGTACTATTATAACTTGTATTATAGCGATATTTTGAAATACCACTAGCATCATATGCATTAACATTAATAACCGTTTTATCATCATAAATAGTTGCTTTACAAACTCCGGTTGGAATAGTCTTATCAATATTATTAATGGTTATACTTTTTAATTTAAAATTATCTTTATCATCATAAGCATAAAATTTATAAGTACCATTCTGATTTACTTCATATTTTCCAGTTAAAGATCTAGTAACTGTTCCATTCGGATATTTTAAATATTTATACCCATCTCCTGTAACAGTAACATTTATTAAAACATTACCATTAGTAAGATTTGTTGTATTCGCTTTTAAAGAAATATCCAAATTACTTCTTAAAGATTCTAAAACTATAACTGTTCTTTGTACTTCTTTAACTGAATTATTATATTCTAAGCGATAAGTTACAACATAAATTCCTGGAACACTCGTATTAACATTATTAGTAATTTTTATATTTTTAGAAATATCTTGATTATTATAAGTTGCTTTAGCACCATCATCTATATAAGTATCACCAACATATAAATTAATCTCTTTATCACCTATTAAAGTTAAACTTAATTCTTGGGAATCTTCTTTTTCAATTTCAATAACCTTAACAATTCTTTTCTTAGTAACATCGCCTAAACTATAAATAATTTCATAAGTGTCTGGTTTATTAGTATCAATATTTTCTTTAACTACTACCTCTTCTGTTACTAATTTACCATTATAAGTACCATAAAAACCTGGTTCTTGATAAGTATCTCCTTGATTTATTTCTATTACTTCGTCGCCAAACAAAACTATTTCAAAGTTATCACTTGTAATAATCCCATCATTAGGACTTGTTTTATCGAGTGAATTGTTTTTAAAAATAGGAATACAAATAATGATTAATAGTATAACTATACAAATAATAACCATTAGTTTTATATTTTCTTTTACAAAATCCTTAATAATTTCTAAAATATTCATTATTTAACCACCTACTAATATAGTTATTTTAACATAAAATGTATAATAAAAATAGTAATTTTTTTTATTTTTTTCTATATAATTAACTGATATGAAAACACTTGAACTTTTATTAATTAGTATTTCTTTAGCTATGGATGCTTTTTCAGTTAGTATTTGTAAAGGTTTAAACTTAAAGTATAAATTTAAAAGAAATTGTTTTTTTATTGCTTTATCTTTTAGTTTTTTTCAAATGTTAATGCCTTTCATAGGTTATTTATTAGGAAGTTTTTTTAGCCAAAAATTAATAAAATTTAATTATATAATTGCTTTTCTTTTATTAACAACAATTGGAATTAATATGATTAAAGAGTCTTATCAAGAAAGTGATATTAAAATTGGTTTAAGTATTAAAGAGTTACTTTTTTTAAGTATTGCAACTAGTATTGATGCAATGGCTGTTGGAATTGCTTTTTCTTTTTTTAGAGTTAATTTATTAATAGCAATTTTAACAATTGGAATTGTTTGTTTTTTATTTTCATATCTTGGTGTTCGACTTGGAAAATTAATTGGTAAGAAATTTAATATGGAAATACTTGGTGGGATTATTTTAATTTTAATTGGTTTAAAAATTTTGTTTGAACACCTTTTATTTTAGTTTTTTTTTTGTTATAATGTTCAAGAGATTTAGCTCTCTGGAGGTATTATTTATGACAAAGTATGTATTTGTAACTGGTGGTGTTGTATCTGGTCTTGGAAAAGGAATTACAGCATCAAGTTTAGCTTTATTATTAAAAGCAAGAGGATATAAAGTTTTTATGCAAAAATTTGATCCTTATTTTAATGTTGATCCAGGAACAATGAACCCTATTCAACATGGAGAAGTATTTGTAACTTATGATGGATCAGAAACTGATTTAGATTTAGGTCATTATGAAAGATTTATTGATGAAGAACTTAATTATACTTCTAATATTACTAGTGGTAAAATTTATTCTTCGGTTATCGAAAAGGAAAGACATGGTGATTATTTAGGAGCAACCGTTCAATTAGTTCCTCATATTACTAATGAAATTAAAAATAAAGTTTATGAAGCTGGTCTTACTTCGAAAGCAGATATTGTCATTACAGAAATTGGAGGAACAGTTGGTGATATTGAATCCCAAGCTTTTATTGAAACATTAAGACAAATTCAGTATGAAAAAGGAATGACTGAAACAGCTTTTGTTCACACAACTTTAATTCCATATATTATTGGCAGTAATGAACTTAAAACCAAACCAACCCAAAACAGTGTTAAAGATTTACAAAATATGGGAATTAGACCTAATTTTTTAGTTTGTAGAACTCCCTTTACAACAAGTGATAGTTTAAAAGAAAAATTAAGTTTATTTACTTCCATTCCAAAAGAAAATATTATTGATGCAGTAGATGCTAAAAATATTTACGAAATTCCTCTTAATATGCATAAACAAAATATTGATGAATTAATTTTAAAACAATTCAATTTACCAGTTAATAAAATTAATTTAAAAGATTGGGAAGATGTAATTTACAGGATGGATAATTTGACTAAGGAAGTAGAAATTGCTCTAGTTGGAAAATATGTAGAACTTCATGATGCCTATTTATCAGTTGCAGAAGCTTTAAGACATGCTGGTTATAAATATCACACTAAGATTAATATTAAGTGGATTAACTCCGAAGATTTAGAAAAACAAAATGTTAAATTAAAAGAAATCTTTAAAAATACAAAAGGTATTATCGTTCCAGGTGGCTTTGGAAGTCGAGGTATTGAAGGTATGATTAAAGCTATTAATTATGCTAGATGCAATAATATTCCCTTTCTTGGAATTTGTCTTGGAATGCAGTTATCAGTTATTGAATTTGCTAGAAATGTTTGCAATTTAGAAGATGCTAATTCAACTGAATTTAATGCACTTTGTAAAAATCCAATTATTGATTTAATGAGTGATCAAAAAACTGTTATTAATATGGGTGGAACTTTAAGACTTGGTAATTACAATTGTCATTTAATTAAAAATACCTTAGCTTATAATGATTATAAAACTGAAAATATTAAAGAAAGACATCGTCATCGTTATGAATTTAATAATAAATATAAAGAATTATTAGAGGAAAAAGGTTTAGTATTCTCAGGAATAAATCAAGAGAGTAATTTAGTAGAAATAATTGAGTTGCCAAAACATCCACATTTTATAGCTTGTCAATTTCATCCTGAATTTAAATCAAGACCAACTAGATGTCATCCTTTATTTGATTCTTTTATTAAAGCTAGTTTAGAAAATAAATAAAATTAAAAACATGTTGAAATAGAATCTAAATCTACTAAACATGTTTTTTATTACATTCATATTTTCTTATTTTAATTTATTTTCTTCACTGTTAGTTAAAATATTAGAATGACAACTTGTTTCTGGATTAATACTTGTATCAGTTTTATCAGCAAATATTTCATCATAAAGTTTTAAATTATTTTTTATTTTCATAATTTCAAATTGAAGCATATTATTAATTCTAGAAATAATTTGTTTAAATGTCTCATTTTCTTCACTTGTTAAATTATCTAAATTTTTATTAATGATACTTTGAAGAATAGATTTTAAACTATTAATACGATCAAATTCTAATCCTTCTGGTTTTAATCCAAACTGAATATTATTTTCTAAATGTTTTAAATCATGACTAAGTTCTATTATATAATCTTTTAAAAGTATTAAAATTGCTCTTTTTTCATCAATTGTTAAATCTAATATATCTTTTTGTAAAACTTTTTTTAAAATTTCTGATTTAGTTTGTAATCTATCTAATTCATTCATATTTTTTCACCTTTTCCTTGTCATATTCTTCTAAATTATAATAAGCCATTAAAGTATTTAAAAATAATATATAGTGTTTAGCCGATTGATCAAAGTTTAATTTTTCGATTTCTTTAATAATCGGTATTATAAAATTATTCATAATATAATCTACTACTTTATTTTTTTGTTCATCCTCCATAACGGCATTATATATCTTTTCATATAAACTATCTGTTTCTTCGATAAGCCTTTCATACTTTGGACTATTTTTTAAATAATTATTCTTAAAATAATTCAAGATTTGAAAATACTGAATAGTATTTCCAAGATTCAAATTGTTATTTTGCATTTTTTTACCTCCTACTTTGCATCATACCAGTTTTTACCAATTTCAAAATCAACTTCTAAAGGAACTTCTAACTTATAGCAAGTTGTCATAATACGAATAACTAAGTCTTTTAAAATTTCTACTTCTTCATCTAAAACTTCAAAAACTAATTCATCATGCACTTGAACTAACATTTTACTTTTTAAGTTTAATCTTTCCATTTCTCTATCGATTTCAATCATAGCCATTTTTAAAATATCAGCTGCACTTCCTTGAACAGGAGTGTTTAAAGCTATTCTTTCTCCACTTTGTCTAATTAAATAATTTTTATTAGTTATTTCATCAATTATTCTTTTTCGACCACTTAAAGTCTTGACATAACCATCACGATAAGCATTCATAATTACCAAATTCATATAATCTTTAATTCCTGGAAAAGCCTCTAAATAAGCATCAATAAAAGTTTTAGCTTCTTTCAAATTTATTCCTAAATCTTCGGATAAACCAAAACTAGAAATACCATAAATAATTCCAAAATTAACCGCTTTAGCTTTTCTTCGCATCTCTTTTGTAACTTCATTAAGAGGAACATGGAAAATTTGACTAGCCGTTTTAGCATGAATATCAATACCTTCTTTAAAAGCTTCAATCATATCTGTTGCTTCTGCCATATCTGCAAATATTCTTAATTCAATTTGTGAATAGTCAAAAGATGCAATTTTTGCATTTTCTAAGCTTGGAATAAAAGCTTTTCGAACTAATCTTCCCATTTCATCTCGAATTGGAACATTTTGTAAATTTGGT
This sequence comes from uncultured Bacilli bacterium, assembly GCA_944350485.1. Classification (GTDB taxonomy): domain Bacteria; phylum Bacillota_I; class Bacilli_A; order RF39; family UBA660; genus RUG591. Next base: position 14,166 of record CALVPE010000042.1, on the reverse strand, counting down.
CTTTCACTTGATAATCTTCCTGTTCTTGTTAAAGTTTGATTAAAAATCGTATGTATTTTACCATCCTCTTTTATTTCATTAATAATACCATTAATATAACTAGTTTTCATCTTAAAAATTGCTCGATAATCTAAAATCAAATTAACAATTTCATAATCAGTTAATTTATCTAAAATCTCTTTACTAGTTGAATAATTATTATCTTTAACTTTTTTAGGATAAGGAATATTTAACTTTTCAAATAAAATTGTCGCTAATTGCTTGGGTGAAGATAAATTAAACTCCAAACCTGCCAATTCATAAATTTTACTTTCTAAATCTGTTAAAGTTTTATTTAATTCTTCACCTTTATTAATTAAGAAATCTTTATCAACTAAAAAGCCATTTATTTCCATCTTTTCTAAAACATAGGTTAAAGGAAGTTCAATATCTTGATATAAAGATACCATTTTCTCATCTTCTAATTCTTGATAAAAATTATCATACTCTTCATAAATAAAATGAGCTTTTTTAACAATTTCCTTTATATAATAATCATCTTCTGGCATTTTAATTGTTATTTCTGTTCCGTAAAGCTTATCATAAAAAATAAGATCATATTCTAAAGTATTAGCAAGATAAGCAATATCATTTCGCATATTTTTATTTAATAAATAACTAATTAACATTAAATCATTAACTTTTTTATCAATTTTAACATGATATTTTTGAAAAACAACTAATAATTTCTTCAAATCATAAGTGTATTTTTCTTGATTATCAACAAAAAAATCTGTATTTTTTAATAAATCAAAAGGAATATAATAAAGATTTTTTTTAGTTTTAATACTAACTCCAAGTGGTAAACTATCATGATAATTATAACCTAAAACTTCTAAATAAAGACTATAAGGACCAGCTAAATTTAATCTTTCTAAAGAAGTTACAACTTGATAACTTAACTCTTTATTAGTTGCTTTTATATTTAATTTTTTTAATAAAGAATAAAATTCTAAATTTTTTAAAAGATCAGTTAATTCTTCTTGAGGACCTCGATATAAAATATCTTGAATATCAAGATGAAGTGGTACTTCTTTATAAATAGTTGCTATATCATAACTCATATAAGCATCATTTCGACCATTTAATAATTTTTCTCTAGTTTTTAAAGATATTTTTTCTAAATTATAATAAACACCATCTAAAGAACCATATTCATGAATTAAATTAATAGCCCCTTTTTCACCTATTCCCTTTACACCAGGAATATTGTCACTTTGATCTCCCATTAAAGCTTTTAAATCAATCATTTTAATTGGTTCTGTTTGATACATTTCAAAAAATTTATCGCGATCCATTAAAATATAATCATTAGTTTTTAAAAGTTTTACTTTCACATGATCAGATATTAATTGTAATAAATCTTTATCACTTGAAACAATTAAAGCTTCATAACCTTTATTATCATCAACAAACTTAGCAAATGTACCAATAATGTCATCAGCTTCATAATTATCAATTAAATAATACTCTATTCCTAAAGCTTTTGTTAATTGATAAGCAACTTGAAATTGCATCTTTAAATCATCTGGCATTTCTTTGCGACCAGCTTTATAAGTTAAATATTTATCATGACGAAACGTTTTCCCTTTATCAAAAGCAACCATAATATGAGTAGGATTTTCTTCATTAATAATTTTATTTAACATATTTAAATAACCATATAAAGCATTAGTTGGAAAACCTTTAGAATTTTTCATCAAAGATCCACTATAAGCTGTTGCATAATAACTGCGAAACATTAAATTATTACCATCAATTAAAACTATTTTATTCATTTTTAGCCTCATAAGTAATAACTATTTTATAACTAGTATCTTTCGTATCATTTAAATCATTAACAAAATTTAAAAGATCTAACTCAAATTCTTTTAAATTATTGAAAGAATCAGTTTTAATAATTAAAGAATTTTCTAAATCAAGATTTGGAGTTTCTAAATTAAAATACTCATTTAACTCTTGATTAGTAACAACATAATTATAAGATACTTCTTTATTAGAATATTCCGTTTTAGATATATATTTAGAATTTTTAACTAATTTTTTAAAATTATAAATATCTAAAAATTCATAATATAAATTTAAATTATTTGAATCATCTTTAATTAAATCATTATTTACATAATTATAACTATAAATACCTGTATCATCTTGTAAAGTAATCTTTAAATTATCTTTTTTACCTAAATATTCTTTAATTTGATTATTTGTAATCAAACTATATTTAAAACTATAATTAGTTTCTAAACTAGATATTTTAAATGGTAAACTTTCAATTTCACCTTGATTATTTTGATTATTAAAACTACCTTTTTGACTATCAATAATTGTTAAATAAATAAACAAAATTAAAAAGAAGAAAAGATAAAATATAAAGAAAGAATATCTTTTTCCTTTATCTGATTTTAACCATTTCCAAATTGATTTAATTGTAATCTTGCCATCTTTATTTCTCATCAAAACACCTATTAACAACCTTTCCAACTAAATTTTTATTACCATTTAAAAAACTAGCAACTGGCATTTTACTTTTACCTTCAGGCTTTATTTCTAAAATTTTAAGTAGTCCATTTTTAGTTTTAATATAAAAACTCTTTTTATCGATTTTAACTATTTCTCCATTTTCTTTTTCTTGATAAGTATTATCTTCAATTACTTCAGCTAAATAAACTTTGATAATTTTATTATCTAATAATAAATAACTTCCAGGATCTGGATTTAAACCACGAATTTTATTATTAATTTTTTCTTTTTCAAAAGAAAAATCTAACTTTTCTTCTTCTCTTCTAATATTATAACCAAATGTAACTTTATTTTCATCTTGTTTTATTCTTGAATTAGTTTTATTAATAATCATCGGTAAAGTTTTAAGCAAAAGACTAGCACCCATTAAACTTAATTTATCATGTAAAGTTTGATACGTATCAACTTGACTAATTAAAACTTCTTCTTGAGAAATAATATCACCTGTATCCATACCAACATCCATATACATAATAGTAATTCCTGTTTTAGAATAACCATCAATAATAGCATGATGAATAGGAGCTCCTCCTCTTAAATTTGGCAAAAGTGAAGCATGAACATTAATACAACCATATTCTGGATAATCAAGTAAAGCTTTTGGAATAATTTGTCCATAAGCAGCTGTTATGATAATATCAGGTTTTAAATCTAAAATATCTTGATAATCTTGACGAATTTTAAGAGGTTGCAAAACTTTTATATTATTTTTTAATGCTAATTCTTTTACCTTTGAAAAAACTATTTCCTTTTTACGACCAACAACTTTATCAGGTTGAGTAACAACTCCTATAACATTAGTATTTTCTATTAGCATTTCTAAAATTGGTACACTAAATAAAGGTGTTCCCATAAAAACAACATTTAATTTTTTTAACATAGATTACCTCGTTTCAAGACAATTGTATCAAATTTTAAGTTAAAAATCCACTAATCTACAATAATTTGATAGTGTTTTAAAAGTGTAGAAAAACAAAAAAAGAGTAGCAATTTCTTCTACTCTACTTCACTTTTAACTATTTTTCTTAAATTATGAAAAATATCATAAGTTCCACCAGCTATTAAACCTGATAGAACAATTGCTGCTTGAAAATCTTTAGTAATAATCCACTCAACTACAGCAACAACTAAACCAACCAAAATATTTTGAATAGGGATGATTTCATTTTTAATAAATTTACTTTTCTTAGAAAAAAATCCCAATATCAAAGTAACAAAAAATGTTACAATTGTCATAATATCAACTATTTCCATTTCAACTCCTCAATTAAATTTATTCTAATAAATTTGATTTATTATTATTAGTTATTAAGAAGTTAAAAAATGATTTTAAATTTCAAAAAATATATTTTTAGTTTTATTCAACTTTTTGTTTTTTCATGTAATTTATGAAAGTTGCATTTTTAAATAATAATTTTGCTTCTAAACTAAAATTACTTACTTGTAATTCTATACCTTCACAAATAGTATTTTGAAAACTGTTAGTTATAACACCATAAGCAAATTCTTTTTGACAGATAAATTCCTTGTTGGTTTCTTTGTATTCTCCTTTAAAAATAGCATTGACATCATTGGAAGTAATACGATATGTATAAGTTAAAGAATTATCTTTATAATCATAAATTTCAGTTAAGGAGGTTGTTATTTTATCTTGATAGTTATCAAGATTTTTTGTTAATCGAAAATTACCTATACTAAAATAATTAATTGAATATGTAGCTGGTATATTTTTTGAAACATAATATTGATATTCATTTAAACTAAGATCTGATATTTGTTTTGAAAATAAATCATTATTTTTAATATAACCATTTTCAACAAGATAATTGGATATTTTTGTAGGAACTGGTACATTTGTTATAAATTTTAATACTATGATTGCTATTAAGATAATTGTAAAAATAATAATAATTTTTGAATATTTTTTCATATTTCACCTACTTACTAAGATTATCAATCTGCTTTTTGGCAGAGACAGTATAACCAAATGGATCACTTTTTGGAGTAGGATGATAATAATATATCCAATAAGGTGTACTACTAGTTTTATTATATTTTGTTGTAACTCTAGTTACATCCTTGACATAATTATTAGTATTTTTAAAATCCGAACTACTTGTATAAACTTTACCATTTGTTTTTAATCTTATTATGTCACCAGTCCAATCATGTTCATTGATATAAAAAGGTATTGTTCTTTGCCCATTTATTAAAACTTCACGAACAGATGCCAAAATGCTATCTTTTAATTTAGTACTACTATATGTGCCATTTTTAGCTGGGGCCCACCAATCACAATTCATAACATAATTATAAAAACTATATTTACTCCATTTACTTTTCTTTAAAACTTCAAGTTCATATTTATTAGCCATAAGTTGAGCTTCCGCTGCTGCACCAACTGGACTTCCTTGTTCTCTTTGACAAACTTTAGCAATATTTATTAATTGTTTTTCCGTTAAATCATATTTCCTACCAACAACTGTTCCATCTCCTAATCCAATATCTACATTATTCTTATTTTGATTAATTCTTTCAATTTCTTCTTCCTTTAATTGCTGGGCTTTTTTTAGCAACTCTTCTCTTTTAGTAGCATTTGTTTCTTCTAAAATAGCAACTTCTAAATCCTCATAGTATTTATAATTACTAGCATTAGTTAAACAACTTTGATAATCTAAAGATGTTGAAAAAGTATTTTCTAAAATCGAAACAAGTAGATTAACAATTGTTGGTAAAACAAAGATTACAATAGCAGCTACTATTCGATTTGAACTATTTCTTATCACATCTTTAGGTTCATCTGCACTCATCATTCCTTTATAAACATCAATACTAATCATAGCAATTAAACCAAGCGGAACTAAAAATCTAATAATTTGTAAAGCTGTCATTGCATAATATAATACTTTTAAAAACAAAACATTTGTACACATATTCACACCTACTTAAAATTTTATCATAAAATTTTTAAATTTAAAAGAAACTTTAAGCACTTATTTTTTCTATTTTCATAAAATTAGTACTTTGATTATTAATAGGTAATCCACCAGTAATAATAACAATATCATCTTTTTGATGACCAATAACTTCTTTATATTTACTAATACTTTCTGATAAAATATGATCAATATCTTTAAATTCTTTAGTTAAAACAGGTAAAATTCCATAATTTAAAGTTAAACTTTTTAAAGTTGTTAGATTAGGACTTAATCCTAAAATAATACTTTTGGGACGAAAATAACTTATTTTTCTAGCTGTATAACCACTAATTGTATTAGCGAGAATTGAACTAGCATTTAAAATTAAATCAGCATCAACAACACTATAAGCAATTGTTGAAGTGGTATCTCTTTCAACTAATCTAAAAGTTTCATCAAGGTTTTCTTTATAAGGAAAATCATTTTCTGCTTCAACTATTATTTTACTAATTACTTCAATGCAATTAACCGGATTAATACCAATAGTTGTTTCATCACACAAAACTAAAGCATCACATTTATCAAAAACAGCATTATAAATATCTGCCACTTCTGCTCTTGATGGATTATTATCATCAACCATACTTTTTAATAAATCAGTTGCTATTAAACCAACTTTTTGATAACTATTAGCTTTTTCTAAAATTTTTTTTTGATAAAAAGGTAATTTTTCAAGTGAAATATCGGAACCTAAATCACCTCTAGCAACCATAACCCCATCACTTATTTTTAAAATTTCTTCAAGATTATCAAAAGCTCTTTCGTTTTCAATTTTAGCAATTATATTAGTATGTTCATTTTCATTTTCAATTAATAAATCAATAATTTCTAAAATATCTTGTTCATCACGAACATTTGATAAAGCTAAAAAATCAACTTCATTTTTAATTGCATATAAAATATTTTCTTTATCTTTTAAACTTATAAATGGTAACTTATAATTCCCATCTTTAATATGAACTGTTTGATTACTTTTCACTAAACCCTCATCGATTACTTGACAAATAAAGTTATCTTTATGAATAGCAATTACTTTTAATTTAACGTTCCCATCCCCTATTTTTATTTCTTCACCAATTGAAACTAAATTCGTTAAATTATTATAATTAGTAGAAACTTGTGTATTATTACAAACAACATGATAATCATAAAAACGAATTTCTTTATTAAGTTCAAAAAAAACTTCTTTTTCTTTAAAATTATCAAGTTTAATTCTTGGTCCTTCCGTATCTAACATAATACCAATTATTTTCTTCAATTTTAAAGAAGCTTTTTTAATTTTTTGAATTAAATTATCACATTCTAAAAAACTAGCATGATTTATATTAATTTTAAAAACATCAACACCTTTTAAAATCATCTCTTCTATTATTTTCTCTGAGCAACTAGCAGGTCCTAAAGTAGCTACAATTTTCGTTTTTTTCATAACTCTCCTTTAATTTAATTTTTCTAATTTCGAAACAATGATTTGGTAAACACCATTTCTTTTTTCAATCTTTCCCTCCACTTTAATTATATCACCCTTTTTTAAATCAAAATATTTTTCATATTCTCTTGGAAACATCGTAAAGTCCCCTATTACTTCTTCATCACTTCCAACAAAAAACATCATTTTATCATTTTTCTTAGTTTCAATTACTCTTGTTTTTTCAACTAAAACAATTAAAGTAACATATTTATTAAAATAATTACCTATTTCATTTAAATTAATAATATTTTTATTTTGACTTTTATAATTTAAAACAGGATGATTAGATATATAAAAACCATATAATTCTTTTTCTTTTTCAACTAAATAATTATTATTATATTCTTCTTTTTCAATTATTTCTGGTTTTAAAACATATTCAGTTTCTAAATCTTGACATAAAATAGCATAATTTAAAAGATTATCTAAATTAGCAATTAAAGTATGACGATTATAACCAAATTTATCGAAACAACCAGCTTCAATTAAAATTTCTAAATTATTCTTAGTTAAAGTATTATTTTTACTAAAAAAGTCATAGATATCTTGATATGGCTTAATCCGATTATGAATTATTTTAGTACAAATTATTTTGCTTATTCCTTTAATAATATTAAAAGGACTTAAAATATTGTCATCTATTACTTGATAAGAACAGGTACTTAAATTAAGGTCAGGTTTTAAAACTTTGAGATTATACTTTTTTAATTCATATAAGTAATCTTTGGTTTTATCGATATCACCAATAACACTATTTAAAAGGGAAGTATAAAAATATTTAGCAAAATGAACCTTTAAATAGGCCATTTTATAAGAAACCATCGTATAGGCAATACTATGACTTTTATTAAAACCATAAGATGCAAATTTTAAAATTAAATCATAAATTTTTTGACTTAATTCTAAAGAATAACCTTTTTTTAAAGCACCTTCTAAGAATTTAGTTTGATAACTTTCTAATATTTCTTTTTTCTTTTTAGAAATTGCCCTTCTTAAAATATCAGCTTCTCCTAAAGTAAAACCTGCCATAGTTCTTACAATTTGCATAGTTTGTTCTTGATAAATAATTATTCCATAAGTAGGTTTTAAAATTGATTCTAAACTAGGATCAAAATAATCAATTTCTTGAAGTCCTTCTTTTCTTTTAATAAAATCTGGGATGCTTGCAGCTGATGCGGGACGATACAAAGCAATAGCTGCAGCTATTTCTTCAAAGTTATTTGGTTTTAATTCTTTTAAAAATTGTTTCATACCTTGACTTTCAAATTGAAAAATACCATTGGTATCACCATTTTTAAATAAGCTAATAGTGGCTTCATCATCTAAAGGAATATTATTAAAATCAATTTTAATATTTTCTTGTTTTAAAACATTATCCATTATTTCCATAATGGTTGTTAAATTTCTAATTCCTAGAAAATCCATTTTTAAAAGCCCTAAATTTTCTAAATAAGTAGCTTCATAGCCAGATATATATTGTTTAGTTGCATCATCATATATTAAGGGAACAAAGTTATCCAAAAGAGAACCTGAGATAATAATCCCCGCTGCATGGATTGAAGTATGTCTTTTAATCCCTTCAACTTGAGCTGAAACATCCATTAATTTTTTAATTTTTAAATCATTTCGATAATAACTTTGTAGTTTTAAATCCGTTTTTAAAAGTTCTTTTAAACTTTCTTTCCTAGAACCAATAATTTTCGTAATATTATCAATTTCTGTTAAAGGAATATTCATAACTCGACCAATATCACGAATACATAATTTAGCACCCATTTGGGAAAAAGTTATAATATTTGCAACTCGTTTTAAACCATATTTCAAATTAACATATTTAATAACTTCATCTCGGTAAATGTCTGGAAAATCAGTATCAATATCTGGCATACTAACTCGTTCAGGATTTAAAAATCTTTCAAATAACAAATCATATTTTAAAGGATCAATATCAGTAATTCCTAAAGAAAAACTAACTAAAGATCCTGCTGCTGACCCTCTTCCTGGTCCTACTAAAATATTATTTTTCTTAGCATATTTAATGAAATCATAAACTATTAAAAAATAATCTGTAAAACCCATTTTGACAATAACATCTAATTCATACTTTAATCTTTCTAAATAATTAAAAGGTATATTTTGATCTAATCTTTTTTGAAGACCTTTATAAGCTAAACTTATTAAATAATCTTTTGAGTTCATATTTGTTAAATATTTAGGTAAATTTAAAGAAAATTTTGGTAATTCTAAATGACAAAGACTAGCTAATTTAAATGTATTTTCTAGACTTAAATTATCAATTTTAATTTTTTTATAATAACAATTTTTCTTATCTTGATATTCATTTAAAATTGTTAAATTATCTCTTAAAAGTTCTAAATATTTTAATATTTCATAATCATATTCTTTTTTATATAATAATTTATTAATATAAATAACATTTTCTTCTTGCTGATTATGACTATTTAAAGGATAAAAAATTGTTTCATAAACAGTATTTATGGTTGTTAAAGGAATACAAATTAAATTATCATGATAAGTTGCATAATCCTCTTCTGTTAAAGTTCTTTCGGTTTTTAAACTTGTTAATTTTAATAAATTTTGATAACCTTGATAATTTTTAGCAAATAAAAGTCTATCTTCTAAATCAACTCCAACTAAAGGATTTAAATTATTAGCTTGACACTTTAAAATAAATTCCATAACTCCATACATGTTATTATCACAAATAGCTATACTATTTAAATTATTATCTTTAGCAATTTGAATTAAATCATCCACTTCTAGTAAACTGGATAAAAAAGAATAAGTTGTTTTGTTATAAAGTGGTATATACATAGACTAACTCCTTTAAGATTTTTAATTTTTCAAGTTTATTATAACAAATGTCTATTCGTTTGTATATTTATTTTTTTATTATTTTCTAATCTTTAATTATTATATCTGTAATTTTATTATTTATGAATTTGATTTTTTGAAATAAATTATTTATTTTCCCTATTTTAAAAGGATTCAATGGTAAAAACCAGGAATCCTTTTAAATTTTAAATTAAATTTATTTTTCTAATTCTTCTTCAATTCTTATTAATTGATTATATTTACAAATTCGATCAGTTCTTGACATTGAACCAGTTTTTATTTGCCCTAAATCAAGTCCAACAGCAAGATCAGCTATCGTTGTATCTTCAGTTTCTCCGCTTCGATGAGAAATAACTGTTTTATAGCCATGTTTTTTAGCAAGTTCAATTGTTTCTAAAGTTTCAGTAATAGTACCAATTTGATTTACTTTTAGTAAAATAGCATTTCCTGCTTGCATGTCAATTCCTTTTTGTAAACATTCTTTGTTAGTAACAAACAAATCATCCCCTACTAATTGAATTTTATCACCTAATTTTTCAGTTATTAATTTAAATCCATTCCAATCATTTTCAGCAACAGGATCTTCAATTGTAATAATTGGATAAGTTGTAACTAATTCTTGGTAAAAATCAACTAATTGCTCGGTTGTTAATTTTTTATCTTCGCCTTTTAAATAGTAAATTCCATCTTCATAGAACTCACTTGCTGCTACATCTATTCCTAAATTAACATCAACTCCTGGTTCGTATCCAGCTTTTTTAATAGCTTCAATGATAAGTTCAAAACCTTCTTTATTAGTTTTTAAATTAGGAGCAAAACCTCCCTCATCACCAACACTTGTTACATATCCATAACTTTTTAAAACACTTTTTAAAGATTGGAAAACTTCTGCTCCAACTCTTATTCTTTCTTTAATAGTATCGCGATTTGGAATAATCATGTATTCTTGAAAATCTAAGTTATTATCAGCATGTGCTCCTCCATTAATAATATTCATCATTGGTCGTGGTAAAGTTTTTCCATCACCAACATACTTATATAAAGGCATATTTTTAGCAAGAGCAGCCGCTTTTAAAACAGCCATGGAAACACCTAAAATTGCATTAGCTCCTAAATTGGATTTAGTTTTCGTGCCATCTAATTCAAGCATTGCATAATCAATTCCTTTTTGATCAAAAACATCCTTGCCAACTACTAAATCTTTTAATTCATGATTAACATGACTAACAGCTTTTAAAACACCTTTTCCATTAAAACGTTTTTTATCCCCATCTCTTAATTCTAAAGCTTCTCTTTCCCCAGTTGAAGCTCCACTCGGAACCTCAGCTCGTCCAACAATCCCATTTTCCAAAATAACATCAACTTCAACAGTAGGATTTCCTCTTGAATCTAATATTTCTCTTCCTATAACATTTGCTATTTTCATAAATTATCTCACTTTCTATTTATTATTTTTACTTACAATTTCCTGAAGTTCAAATCGATATTCTTGTTTAACATCAGGATATTTTTCATAATCAACTTTTTCTATAAACATCTTATAAGGTCTAGCATATAAGGTACCATCTCCATAAAGTGATCTATAAATTACTAACTTTTCTCCTGTTTCCGAGTGAATTGCTATATCTAAAACTAAATAACAATCTCCTTTAAAATGTTTATAAATACGATTTTTAATTACTTTCATTTTTTAATTCCTCAACTAATTTTTTAAATTCATCACCCCTTTCTTCACACTCTTTATATTGATCCCAAGAAGCTGATGCCGGACTTAATAAAATTATATCACCATCAGTTGAATTTAAATAAGTCTCTTTAAAAGCATCTTTTAAATACTCATAAATAATAGTTTTTATTTGTAATTTCTCTCCAAATTCTTTAACTCTTAAGCGACACTCTCCAATTCCTACTATTAACTTAACATTTTTCATATAAGGAGTAAGTTCTAGAAAATTTTGTCCTCTTTCAAGACCTCCTAAAAAGATAATTGTTGGTTCTTTAAAAGCATTTAATGCAATTTGAGTGCATTTGATATTAGTAGCTTCTGTATCATTATAAAATTTTCTTCCTTTAATAGTATCAACATATTCTAATCGATGAGTAACTCCGTGAAAATTAATTAAAACTTTTTCTATTACTTCATCTGGAACTTCCATTAATTTAGCAATTATTAAAGCCCCTAAAGCATTACTAACATTATGATCCCCTTTTAAAAACATTAAATCTCGGTTTAAAACTTTATTATCTTGATAATATAAATAATTATCTAAATAACTAGCGTCTTTCTTTGTCTCTAAAGAAAAATATAACTTTTTACTTTTAATATTTTTAGTGCTATCTAAACTATCTTGATTATCATAATTTAAAATAGCAATATCTTTTTCCGTTTGATTTTTAAATAATTTAACTTTTACTTGTTTATAGGTTTCATAGTCTCCAAAGAAATCAATATGAGCCGGACTTAAATTAGTTAGTAAAGCTATATCTGGTTTAAAAGTTTCTAAATTAGCAAGTTGTTGGCAAGATACTTCCATAACCAAAATATCATTTTCTTTAATACTTGGTAGAATACTTGTTAAAGGATAACCAATATTTCCAGCTAAATGAACCTTTTTGCCATAATATTCTTTTAAAATATTATAAGTTAACGTCGTTGTCGTTGTTTTTCCGTTAGTTCCAGTAATAGCAATTAACTTAACATTTTTAGGTAACATATAATAAGCTACTTCAACCTCATTTATAACCGGAATATTTAGCTCTTTGGCTTTTAAAACATACTTATGATCATTTCTAATACCAGGATTTTTAATTAGATAGTCGAATGTTTTATCAAGTAAATCATCAGGGTGTGAACCAAATAAACAAGTTACTCCTAAATTTCTTAATTCTTGAATTTTATCTTTTTCCATTAAGGTTTCATCTTTACTATCATTTAAAATAACTTCATTTTTTAATTTTATTAATTCCTTACTACAAGCAATTCCACTTCGAGCTGCTCCTAAAATTAATATTTTTTTATTTTGAAACATATTATCACCGAGATAATTATATTATTTATTATTTAAAAAGTAAACTATTTAACAAGTTAAAAGGAAAATTTATGATTTGACAAATATTTGAACTTTATTTTATAATTTTTTTGGTGGTTATATGTTATTTTTTGCAAGTTCTAATAAAGGTAAAATTTTAGAAGTTAGAAGTATTTTAAAAATGAATATTTTAAGTTTAAATGACTTAAATAAAAAAATTGAAATTGAAGAAAATGGTAAGACTTTTTTAGAAAATGCTATTATCAAGGCTAAAACTATTTATGAAATAACAAATTTACCTACTATTGCTGATGATAGTGGTTTAGAAATTAAAGCTTTAAATGGTTTTCCTGGTGTTTTAACAAAACGTTTTTTAGGTGATTTGAAAAGTGATCATGAAAGAAACCAGGCTATTCTCGAAAAAATGAATGGTGTTAAAGACAGAACTTGCTATTTTACTTGTTGCTTTGCTTATTATAATGGTTTTAATTTAATAACAAGTGAATATAAATTAGAAGGTAAAGTTGCTTTAGTTGAAAAAATTGATCAAGGTTTTGGATTTGATAGTATTTTTCTTTATAAGAATAAATATTTATCAAGTATGAATATAGAAGAAAAAAATAAAATAAGTCCTAGAAAAAAAGCTTTAGAAAAATTAGCAGTTGACACAAATTTTCAAAAAAATATTGATTTAATAAAGTAATTATGATATTATTAATTAGCAAGTGTGAAATGGACCCTTAGCTCAGTTGGTTAGAGCATCCGGCTCATAACCGGGCGGTCATAGGTTCGAGTCCTATAGGGTCCACCATTTTGTTTTATGCGGGTATGGCGGAACTGGCAGACGCGCTAGTCTTAGGAACTAGTTCTTCGGAGTGCAGGTTCGATTCCTGTTACCCGCACCATCGAGAAATCTGTTCGAATTATTCGAACTTTTAATATAGTAATCAATCGTAAAGATTGATTTTTTTTAATACGAAAAAAACATAAGAAAGGTTAATGTCTATGATTAAAGGTATTAAACAAGAAATTGAAAGAACAACTTAAAAATAATCAAGAAAGTTTAAAAAAAGCAAATAAAAAGTATCTTGAATTAAATAATAATTCAAAAGAGGTCAAAAAAATCATTAGCAATTTAAAACCTACTTTAATAAAAAAAGATAACTAAGAAATAAAAAAATAAGATAAAGATAAGCTTATAACTTATATAAAACAAGTAGATAAAACAAATACTTAATATAAAAATATCATAATTACTTTATTAAATCAATAT
>CALVPE010000041.1 GCA_944350485.1 uncultured Bacilli bacterium | reverse complement strand
CTTTAATAATTTTATATAAATCATTTGATAAAGCAAGTCTTGTTTGATAATCAAGAGCACTATAAGGTTCATCAAGTAGTAAAATATCAGGATCGGTGGCAAGCGTTCTTATTAAAGCAACTCTTTGTTTCATACCACCCGATAAACTACTTGGATACTTATATTTAAAATCGTGTAAACCATATTTATCAAGTAATTTATTAACTTTTTCGATGTTTTCTTTTGTCAACTCATGATTTATTTCTAATCCAATTAAAGCATTTTCTAAAATAGTACGCCAAGGCATTAAGCAATCCGATTGTAACATAATTCCAATTTTTTTACGACCATTTAATAAAATAGAACCGGAACTTTCTTTTTCAATACCAGATAAAATTGCTAAAAGAGTTGATTTACCACAACCAGATGGACCAACAATCATCACGATTTCTTTATCTTTAACTGTTAAATTTAAATTGGAAATGGCTAAAATTTCACCTTTTAAATCATGATAAGTTTTACTTAAATTATTAATAATTAAGACATTTTCTTCCATAAATCCTCCATCTAAAGTAGTTTATGATTAAGTCTTAAATATGAATAGGTATTTATGAAATAAATTTTGCTAAAAGAAATATATAAATTTCACTTTATAAAAAATATCAAATTTACTTTTATAATTTAGAAAAAGAATGAAAAATCAAAAATTTATTTAACAATTCTTTGTAATTTTCAAACTATGTATTATAATGATAATAAGGAGGTAATATGTTAAAAGAATATATTAAAAAATGTGAAAAATATGCAATTGTTGAAGCAATTTTAATGATTATTCTAGCTTTTTCTTTAATTATTGAACCTATTAAATCATTAGAAAATATTATTATTATTTTTGGAACAATTTTAATTATTGATGGTATTAGTAATATGATTAATTACTTTTTAAGTGATAAAAAATCTAGGTTATATAGTTTAGATTTAATAAATGGTTTAATGACAACTATATTTGGAGTGTTCTTAATCATGTATCATACTACTTTAATAAACGTTTTTCCTATTATTTTAGGTATTTGGGTCATAATTAATAGTTTATTTAAACTCCAATTAACTATTAATTTTAGTTCCATTATTTCAGGTTCAATTGCCTTGATAATATTAATTATTTTAACAATTATTTTTGGTATAATTATTATTGTTAATCCATTCACTTTTGCAATTGCTTTTACAACTCTAGCTGGAATTTTCTTACTAATAATAGAAATGTTTAACTTAATTAGTAGTGTCTATGTTTTATTAAAAATAAAAAAATTATAATTGTGATTTAGAAAATTAAATAACTTTATCATGTATATTCATGATGCTAAATTACTTTTTAATTACTAATTATCATGGAGAGATGGTTTATTATGTTGACAACCGGATGGATGGATTTATGAAAGTAATGTTGATTATTAATTATTTTATTTATATTGAAAAAACAGCTTAACAATTTTTTTACAAAATGAAAATATAATAAAAAAAAGGATATAAGTACAAACTGTGAGCTGTAAAAGTAAGCTCTTTATCTTACAAAACTTTAGATATTTATTACGATTATTTATCGTAGTAATTATATAAAAGGAAAATAAAATGGAAAAAGAAATAAAAAATTTAAAAGTAGAAATACAAATCTTAAGTAAAAGAATAGCTTATTTAGAAAAAAAAGAAAATCGAAGAAAAATATTTTCAATGATTCGTTTTCTAATAAATTTTGTAATTATAATTATAATTGGACTATTAATTTATCAATATTATCAAAAAATAATTGATATTTATAATCAAATTGAAAAATTTGATTTAAGTAGTAGTTTTTTATAAAAAGTTAAAAATTCATCAATATTTCATAATATCTTCATATTTTTAATGTAGAATTATTAATGAAAGGAGGGAATAATATCGAACTTAAAATTATAGGATCAGATAGCCCTGAGGGGCAAAAATTAAAACAAAAATTAAAGAATATTGCTAAAAAGCAAAAACTTGATATTTCTATATTGGAAGTAAATGATAAAAATAATATAAGAAAATATAAAGTACTACAAACTCCTACCTTAATTATAAATGATGAATATAAATGTAATAAAGATAATTTAAACTATAATTTTTTAAAACGGTTAGTTACTTTTTATTCATTATAGTTTATAAAATATTTATAAACTTATTAAAAACTGTTAATTTTTAATGATTAACAGTTTTATTTATAAAATTCTTTATTTTTTTTATTTCAGTATCAATATCTTGTATAATAATATATTGATTTATGGTTTAATTTTTATTGTAAGTTGGATATTTAATTTCATCATTGATATAATCATAAAAAATGACGAACTGATTCATAAGTTAATATTTTAATTGATAAACCAATATAATTAATTTAATAATTAGTTAAAAAAATGTCGTTTTTTTTAATATCTCTTTAAATATTCTTTTGGACAATGTTTATAGGCTCAATTAGTTATTTTATTTTCAATACTAAGAAGTAAATTATTAAAACTTTTTTGTATTATGAAAATCTTTAATAGCTTCACATAAAAAACAAATTGAAATTGTTTAGAAATTTTTAATATTTTCTTATTCATGTCATCATTTAATTAATTGTATCAAAAAAATTAAAAAAATCTATATATTTGACAAAAAATATGATATAATTATCAATGTATTCCTTGTGTGGCGGAATTGGTAGACGCGCACGACTCAAAATCGTGTATCATTGATGTGAGGGTTCGATTCCCTCCACAAGGACCAAGATTAATTTTAACTTCTTAATTTTAAGAAGTTTTTTATTAGAATTAAATTTTTTTATAATTTTTTGGATTATAATAAAAAATTAAAATTAATAAAAAATGATTTTTAACAAACTTATTATTTTTAGTTTTAAAAAAATCATTAGTATTATCGTCATAAAAAATGTATTAATATTTAAATTATAATTGGTTGCCCCAGTTAGGTTCGAACTAACGCTCGTGGAGTCAGAGTCCACTGCCTTACCACTTGGCTATGGGGCAATCACTACTAAATTATACTAAATAAGTTATGAAAATGCAATTAAAAAAGTACATGAAAATTTACATAAATTCATGTACTTATTCTATTAAATAAATTAATAGATGTTTGTAAGCTCTTGCTTACATTATTAATATAACAAATAATTATAATTTTATACGAAAATTTGTTAAAAAGTAAAATTTATATTAAAATAAAGGTGGTGAATTATGAAAAACTTTTTAATTAAATTAATTTTAATATACCAAAAAATACCTGGTAGTTTTCATAACCATTGTAAATATTATCCAACTTGTTCTAATTATATGCTTGAAGCTTTAAAGAAATATGGAATTTTTAAAGGCTTGTTTTTAGGTTTAAAAAGAATTTTAAAATGTAATCCTTTTAGTAAAGGTGGCTATGATCCTTTAAAATAAATAAAACGTCTTAATCATTATAGACGTTTTTATCATAAGTATGCTCTGTTTTATCATTTTTAAACATTTCTTGATCATCAACTAAAAAATAAGTATATTCTAAAGTATCACTTCCATCACTATTAATAGGATCATCCCAAGTTAAATCTAAATTATACCTTTTATTATTTAAATAAACGGCATTCCATATATGGTTTTCACTAGAAATTTTATAACTTTTAACTCCAAATTTTTCTAAAAATAACATCATACTATCAGTATATCCACCGCAAAGTCCATAACCATCTATTAAAACACCGAAAGCTATGTCAGATTTATATTTTACAATATTTTTATCACTTCGATCTTTATCATATTTTGTATTATTAATAATATAATCATGAATAGTTTTAATTTTTTTCTCTAAAGTCATTTCATTTGTTATATTATTTTTAATAATTTCATTAACTTTATAATTAAGAATAATTTTCATTTCATTATTATAATTTCGATTAATATTAATCGTTACTTTTCCTAAAGAATCAATTTCGGTTTGTAAATCTTTAAAACCATTAAAAGGATGTACAAAGTTATTAATGTTTGACATAATAGTTTGATCATTAGCAATATCTTTAACATCATTAAGACAATTTTCATATTGACTATTACAATAAAAAGTAAATTTATCCATACCACTATTAATAATAGTGTAATAAATATTTAAAATATCTTGTTTATTTAAAGGATTAAAATTATCTGTATTTTGAACATATTTAAAATTATAATCTCTAAAGTATTCATTTTTAACAAGGGTGGTAGGTTGATTATTATTTGAAAAGTTTTCATTATAATAGATGAGAATATCTTCTTTATAATAAAAAGTTAAAGAAAATAAAATAAAAACAATAAAAATCCACATTATTTTCTTCACAAGCCTCACCCAATATTATTTTATCATAAAAAGTTAAGAAAATACAAAAAAAATAATAACTTTTGTTACTATTTTATATTATTTACAGATTTACTTAATCTTGATTTTAATCTAGCAGCTTTATTTTTATGAACAATATTTATATCTTGTGCTTTATCAATGTTTTTAAAAGTTGTTTTTAAAAGTTCTTCGCTAGCTTCTTTGTTTCCTTCTCTAACAGTTTTTTCTAATTTTTTGATTGAATTCTTCATTCTTGAATCAACTAAAATATTTTCTTCTTCTTTTCTTTTATTTGTTAATACTCTTTTTTTAGCACTTTTAATATTTGGCATATTTTTCACCTCTTTTCAAAATCACTAATATAATAGCAAATATTTACATTAAAAGTCAATAATAATAGTATTTTTTTTCAAATTATACATACTATTAGTGGTGATAACATGCATGAAGTTGATTTAAGTTCTTATAATATTCATTCGGATTTAATAATTGAAAATAATTCTAGTTCTTATATTAAAAATAGTTATATAAAAGATAAAATAAAAGTTGATTATATTTCTTTAGATAGTAATAATTCTTTAAAAAAGAAAGAAGGAGATTATATTACTATTAGTTTTGAAGACATAACAGATACGAATAATTTTAATAATGTTTTAGAAATTTTAAAATTAGAATTGTCTAATATTTTAAAGTTAACCAATATTAAAAAAGAAGATAAATGTTTAGTAATAGGACTTGGAAATGGTAAATCAACACCAGATTCATTAGGATCGGAAGTTTTAAAACAAATCTTAGTTACAAGATATTTATTTTTATTAAAAGAAGCATCAAAAGAGTATCGTAATGTTTCTGTTTTAGAACCAAATGTTTTAGGAAATACAGGAATTGAATCTAAAGATATTATTTTAGGAGTAGTCAAGGAAATAAAACCAAATTTTTTAATTGTTATTGATGCTTTGGCTTCAAGTAGTATTGACAGAATGCAAAAAACTATTCAAATAACTAACACTGGTATTCATCCAGGATCAGGAATTGGCAATAATCGTGGTGAGATATCAAAAGAGACAATTAATATTCCTGTTATTGCAATTGGAGTTCCAACAGTTGTTTCTAGTACTGTTATTGTAAATGATACTTTAAATTATTTAACCAAAAAGATAAGTTATCATAAAAAAAATATTAATAAAGATAAATTGGCTTTTGGTCATACTTTAAATTATTTAAAAGAAAAAGAAGATTTAACTAAAGAAGAAAAAGAAGAACTATTAGGATTAATTGGTACTTTAGATGAGGAAGATTTAAAAAAATTAATATTTGAAGTTTTAAACCCAATTGGTTATAATTTAATTGTTACTACTAAAGAAATAGATTTTATTATTGAAAAACTTGGTAAATTAATTGGTTTTGCTTTAAATGATATCTTACATTTTAAGGAAAATAGTTGAATTTAGATTGTTTTTTGGTTACTACTTATGGCAATTTATCATTTTAAATAAAATTATTTATTGATTTAAATATAGTAAAATTAGTTATGAATAGTATTTTTTTAATATAAAAATTTATTTAAATCTGCCTGATTAAATTAAAAAAATGTTATATTATTAATACATAAAAATAGGGGAGAAGTTTAACTTATTATATAAAAAACTACATAATAAATTTCTGAAAGAAAGTGTAAAGTTTATGAGAAATTTAAGTTTTAAAAAAAATTTAAAATTCTTAAAATATAATATAGTTTATATAATTTTATAAGTCAGTGAGAACTAAAAATTTTATTTTTTGATTATGCTTTTTTAGTTGGATGAGTTATGAAAATAAAAAATATTTACCATTTTTTTAATAATATTAGCAGTTATTCTTTTAACAGGAACTAGCTATGCTTTTTTAAAAAGTTCGCATTAAGGAGAAAATACTTATGTTATGAAAGCAGGACTTTTAGAAATAACCTTTGTTGATAGTAAAAGACAAGTAATTTAACTTTAGAAAATGCTTATTCAATTACTGATGCAGAAGGTATAAATCAAGAAAAAGAGTTAGTTTTTACGGTTAAAAATACAGGTGATTTTATAGCAACATATGGAAGTGGAAGTAGTTATAGTTATTGGGATTGTTATTTAAATAACGATTGGTATAATAGTATAATATCACAATATAAAGAATGATGGTTGATGAATGATGGTTGATGGAACATATTATCAAAAATCATTATCATATGGAAATAATTATAAAGAAGCAGTATGTCAAAAGACAAGTAATACTATAACAGTTAAAGATTGTATAAAAACAACAATAACTTGGACGAAAAAAGTAGGGCTTCCTCAATATGGAGAGATGTTTGCCAGCCAACAAGGAACAGAATATAGTAATTCAGAATATATTTGGCTAATTGCTCCACATTCGTCTTCGTCTTCCAATGTATGGAATATTGACCGCTGGGGCACCGCGTTTGATCATAGTATAATAAATAGTAATTTTGCTGCGCGTCCCTCTATCCCCCTAAAATCAACTATCAAAATAACTGGCGGAAAAGGAATTAAACAAAGTCCATTTAGTCTAGGAGAATAGACTCTACTATTTATTTATAAATTAAAAGAACATATATAAAGATAATATTGGTAAGCTAGATAGTTTATCAATTTTTTGAATTTTCGTGATATAATTAACCATGGAGGTTAATATATGTATGATGTAATTATAGTAGGAGCAGGACCAGCTGGTTTATTTGCTGCTTATGAATTAGTTGAAAAGAAGAAGGATATTAAAGTTTTATTAATCGATCAAGGAAAATTTGCTGAAAATAGAGTTTGTTCTATGAATAAATATGGCACTAAATGTTTAAATTGTAATCCTTGTCAAATATTATCAGGTTATGGTGGAGCAGGAACATTTTCAGATGGTAAACTTAATTATGTTCCAAAACTTGGTAAAAGTGATTTGTATAAATATATGTCAAGTGATGAAGCTGATAAACTTTTAATTGATACTGAAAGTATTTTTAATAAATTTGGCATGGATAGTGATGTTTATCCAACTAATATGGTGGAAGCTTTAAAAATAAAAAAAGAAGTAGCTAAAACCGGAGCTAAACTTTTAATAATCAAACAAAAACATTTAGGAAGTGATAAATTACCAGGTTATATTACTAAATTTACTAATTATTTAAAAGATAAAGGCGTAACTTTATTAGAATCAACTGAGGTCGTTGATATCCATAATTTAGATGATAAAATTATAGTTACTTGTAAAAAAAATAAAAAAACTTTTGAATATGAGGGAAAAAATGTTATTGTAGCTCCTGGTCGAACTGGAGCAAAATGGATTCAAGAATTAGCCGATAAATATAAAATTCCTTATTTATCACAAAGTATTGAAATTGGAGTTCGAGTTGAAGTACGTCGAGAATTATTAGAAGATTTATGTAATGTTATTTATGATCCATCTATTTTTATTAAAACTAAAACTTATGGTGATGAAATAAGAACTTTTTGTACTAATCCCGGTGGTTTCGTAACAAAAGAAAATTATTATGGTTATATTTGTGTTAATGGTCATGCTTTAAAAGATATTAAATCTAATAGTTCTAACTTTGCTTTTATTAGTAAAGTAAATTTAACGGAACCAGTTACTAATACAAGAGAGTATGGGGAATCAATTGCTAGAATTGCTAATGTTTTAGGAGATTCAAAACCAATCATTCAAACTTTAGGAGATTTAAAGAAATTTCGAAGAACAAGAGAAAGTAGGTTAGAAAAACAATTTTTAACTCCAACATTAAAAGATTGTGTTCCAGGTGATTTAGCTTTAGTTATGCCTCATCGAATTATTACTAACATATTAGATGGTTTAGAAGCTTTAGATAAAATTATTCCTGGTGTTAATAATGATGAAACTTTATTATATGGACCTGAAATAAAATTCTTTAGTAATGAGATAGAAACTGATAATAATTTTAAAGCTAAAGATATGAATATGTATTTTATTGGTGATGGATCAGGAAAAGCTGGTAATATTGTTATAGCTGCTGCAACTGGTTTAGTTGCTTCTCGGGATATTTTAGCTAGATTAAAGTAAAAGGAAAAAAACATGATGTTAATAAATTATTTAGAAAAATATGGTTACTTAAAAAAACAAATAGAAAAAATAATCCATAATCATTCTCTTAATTGTTATCAAGAGGAAAAACTTTTAAATAAAATAATTGTTATTAATACTTTTTTAGAAGATTTAGGTTTTAATAATAAACAAATAATAAAGATGACTAGTTTACAACCAGAATTATATTGTTATAATTTAAAAATACTCCAAGATAAATTAGAAAATTTTTTAAAAATAGGTTATGAATTTGGTACTCTTTTAAAAATGCTTGAAATTTTACCTAATCTTCTTGCTTATCACCAAGAAAAAATAAATAACAAAATAACCGAATTATTAAATTTAGGCTATACTATGAAAAATATTTTCAATATGACTAAGAAATTACCACAATTATATTGTTATAAATCTAATTTTATAACCAATTATTTCCAAGAATTATTAAATCTTGGTTATAAAAAAGATCAAATTTTAAAAATGAGTATTAAATACCCTCAAATATATAGTCTTAATTTAGAAAATATAAAAATCAAAATAGTTAATTTAAAAACATTTTTAAATTTACCATTAGAAATAGTCTTACAAATTACTAGTATTTCTCCTCAAATATTTGGTGCTAAATTAGAAAATATTCAAAGTATAGTTAAAGTTTTAAATGATTTTAATTATACGAAAGAAGAAGTTAGTTATTTAATTAGTGTTTTTTCCTCTATTTTAGCTTTTTCAAAAGATACTTTAATTAAACATTTAGATTTTTATCAACAACTTAATTTTCAAAAAGAAATTTTAAATAGTCCGCATAAATTAATCCAAAGTGTTGAATTAACAAAGGCTAGAATCAATTTTTTAAATGAAAATAATTTTCCTTTTTCTTTTAATGATTTATATTTAAATAAGGATCGTTTTTTTCAAAAATATCATATAACTAATACAGAATTATTAAATAAATATCTTAATTATGAAACTGAAACTGATTTAAAAATTAGTAAAAAATTATAATTAAAAAAGATGCTAGTTTAACATCTAACATCTTTTTTAATTAAGTCCATTTATTAAATCATTATATTGTTTTAATAGATCATCGCTATTAAAATAAATTAAATTGTCTTTAACAACGTAATTATTTTTATTATTTTTTAAAAAATTAATTGTATCTTTATAAACATTCATAATTTGATTGAAATCATCTAAGTTTGTTTGTAATTTTTCTCTTGTTTCCTTAAAAATTTTATCACTTTCTTCATCAAAAGAAACCGATTTATAAAAATCGATATAATATTCATCTAAGTTAGTTGTATCTAAATAACTTAAAAGTTTGTTTTTATCAAATAAAGCCATTAAATTTGTTGTATTTTCATTAATTGATTTATCAGTTTCTTCTAAATATTTTGTAGTTTCAATAAAATCAGGACCATCGCTTTCAATATTTTTAATTGTTAAAATATCAGTTAAACGAGGATCAGTTGTAAGATCATTAATAGTAATAGAATAATTTAAGGCATCTAATAAATAGTTTTTATAAGCTTTTTCAACTCTTAGATAATCACCCTTACTAATATAATTAGTCAATTTTTCTTTAACTTCAGAGGCATTTTTGACTACATCATCATCATTTACTAGTTCATTTAATTCATTTAACTCTTCTTTTAATTCATTTTCAATTTTAAAGTCTTTGTAAACTTGATAACCGATTAGTCCTCCAATTAATAAAATGACTCCAATAATAATTAAGATAATAATATTTTTCTTTTTCATAATCACTCCTATAATTTAATTATAGTAATCATTTAGTTGATTTGTCAAGAAATAATTTTTTAATATGAAGAAGATGTCTAATTGTTGTTATTAGAATATTGATTCCAGAACTAATTAGTAAACTATAAAGTCCAATTCCTGGGATAAAACTTAAAATAAAAAGAAAAATTGTTTTAAATAAAATACCAATAAAGTTGTCATACATAACATGTTTAGCACGATTAGTTGCTTGCAAAAAAGAAGATAAAGGAGCTTCAAGATAATAAAGGATAAATATAAAAGCTATTTTTTTTATATATTCCGCTCCATGAGCTGATTTAAATAATAAATTTAAGAAAAATTCTGGATATATAATAATTATAATAGTGGCAGGAACACCTATTAATAAAGAATAAAAAATAGCTTGTTTTAATTTTCTTTTAATATAAGAATAATTTTTTTTAGCATATTCTCTAGCTATAACTGGTAAAAGAGCATTACTAATAGCATTTGTAAAAAAACCAGGTAAAAGTAAAATTGGCATAACAAATCCATTAATAACTCCATATTGGGTAACAATAAAATAGGTTGAATAACCATTTAAAGTTAAAGCATAAGTTAAAATAATTGGTTCAAAAAAGAAAGAAATAGTTCCAATTATTCTAGTTGCAGTTGTTGGAAGTGCTGTTGCTAAAACATATTTACTACTATTTAAACTTGGCTTTAAATCTTTTTTTTCAATTTTAAAGGTTTTTGGTAAAAAGAAAATCAAAACTAAACTAGAAATAAGTTCTGATAAAACATTTATTAAAATTAAAGATGTGGTTGTAAAAACTAAGCCTTTTTTAGTAATAGTTGGTAAAAGAAATATCATAAATAAAAGTCTTATTATTTGTTCAGAAATATTGCTAGTAACATGAGGAATCATTTTTTCTTTTCCAAAGAAAAAGCCTCTTAAAATACTTGATAAACTATCAAAAGGTAAAACTAGACTAATTGCTAAAATCGGTAAATAAGCATTTTCGTTTTTAAGAAGTGTAAAAGAAATAAAATGACTTGTTAAAATTAAAAAAATTGTTAAAAGGATATTAATAAATAAAGAAATAGGTAAAATAGAAAATAAAATTTTTTTACTACTAGTTTTTTTTTCACTAACAACTTTTGATATACCGGTTGAAAAACCAAGTTGACTAATAGCCATCATTAAAGAAAAAGTTGGCATAACTAACATATATAAACTTATAACGTCAAGGGTAGTATTTCTAGTCATAATAACTTTAATTAAAATTCCTAGAAATTTGGTTAATAGTCCGCCAACCATTAAAATAATAGTACTTTTAATAAATGTTTCTTTTTTCATATTAAAATATATGATTAGAAAAAATTATTATCAAAAAAATTAAAAAATATGCTATACTTTAATATAGAGGTGTGTTATGAGAATGTTACAAGTTTTAATATTAGGAATTATTCAAGGTATTGCTGAGTTTCTACCAATTTCATCAAGCGCTCACTTAATAATATTTAGGGAAATTTTTGGAATTGGATCTTTTATTACTGGTGAATTTGAAATGAGTTTTGACATAGCTTTGCATTTTGGAACGCTTTTAGCTATTTTAGTTTACTTTTTTAAAGATTTTTTAAAGATGATTAAAGATGGTTTTACTAAAGGTATTAAAACTAAAGATGGAAAGTTATTATGGTATATTGTAATTGCAACAATTCCAGCAGCTATTTTTGGAGTCTTATTTGAAGAAAAAATTGATGAATTGGTAAGAAGTAATTATGTTTTAATTTTAGTTTGTTTAGCTATTATGGGAATTATTATATATTTATGCGATAAGCTTAATAAACAAGATAAAAGTTTTAAGGATATGAAATTAAAAGATGCTTTTATTATTGGTTGCAGTCAAGTATGTGCTTTAATTCCAGGATTTTCAAGAAGTGGTACAACGATTGCAGCAGCAAGAACTTTAAAGTTAAATAGAGAAGATGCTGCTAAATTTTCTTTTTATTTATCAGCTCCTGTTGTAGCTGGAGCTGTCTTTATTAAAGTTTTAAAAGGAGAAATGCTATCTTTAATTACATATAATCCAACTATGTTTACCATTGGAGTTGTTGTTTCTTTCTTGTCAGGACTTCTTTGTATTAAATTTTTATTAAAATATTTAAAAAGTCATGATTATAATATTTTTATGTGGTATCGTTTAGGAATAGCCTTGGTATGTTTAATTATATTACTGTTTAAATAATTGATTTTTTTAATAATTTATGATAATATATAGGAAAATTTTGGAGGATTTATGTTGGATAAATTTTTAGAAGATTATATTGATACTTTATATCAAAATTCAAATCTTGATATGAAAAATGAAAGGTTAAATCTTTATTCAAAAAGAGATTATTATGAATTATTAAAACCTGTTATTGAAACTATTAAAAATCATAAAGATTATTCAATTCAAGAGTTAAGAGAAAACTTATATAAAAAATCTGGTCTTGAAGAAAGTGTTAAAAATTTTATTAATCAAAAAGAGATGTGTTCTGGATTAGTTTTTACATATGGAACTCCATCATTTCAAGAAACTGTTGTTATTGGTAATAGGCAAGAAGTATCATTAGATGATAATAATCATTTTGTTCCAAGTTTTTTTAACATGACTACTGATACTATTGTGGATTTAGCATCAGTTACAAAAGTTTATACAAGTTTAAGTATTTTTAAATTAGTATCGTTAGGACTTATTAATTTAGATGATGAAGTAGTAAAATATGCTCCTCAGTTTACTAATTTAAAAGGTGTTAAAATTTTTGATTTATTAACTTTTAAAACTAATTTACAAACAGCTCGAATTGACCAAGTAACTAGTTATGAAGAGGGAGAAAAATTATTGTTTGAAGCTAAAGTCTCTCCACTTCCTTTAAATAAAAATCCTTATTCAGATATTGGAGCTATGGTTTTGAAATATGTGATTGAGGGATCGAGTCAAATGAATTATTATGATTTTTTATCTAAGTATATTTTAGAACCACTTCAAATGACTGATACTCATGTTATTGTTCCAAATTATAAATTAGATCGAACTATTAATACAATGGGCGGTGTAAAATACTATAAAGATGGTAATGTTGATATTGATAATCGTGGTTATTTAGGACTTGTTCATGATCCAAAAGCTCGAGTATTAACTGTTAATGGTGATTTACCAGGACATGCTGGTTTATTTTCAACGACAAGAGATATGAGTAAATTAGCAAAAGGAATGATAGATGGTAAAATAATCGATAGTGATTTATTAAGAGAAATGGCAACTAATCGAACAGGAAAACCATATTTAGAAGATGATAAAGTTAAATATTTGCAATATTTAGGTAGTTTATGTTATTCTAAAAATCCACGTTTAGAAGATAGTGAAGTTTTTCATGCTTTATCTGGTAGAACTTTAGGCTCAGGTGGTTTTGTTGGAACTCAACTTACGGTTGATCCTATAAATGAATTATACTTTTTTATGGCCGGGAATAAACCACATAATCGTTTAATTTATATTGATGAGACTAGAAAGAATGAAGTTATAACTTTAGAAAGTGGTAAAAAAATTGTTAAATTACCAAATGGTCAAGAAGTTATTGATGCCTC
>CALVPE010000040.1 GCA_944350485.1 uncultured Bacilli bacterium | reverse complement strand
ATTTCTAACTCTTGGGTAGTAAACTTTATCATAATTAACACCGTCCTTTCCTAGTTAATTCTTTTGATACTTCCATTATTAATGGTATGAGTAGCATGGCAGATCTCACTAATAAACTCTATACGTTGTTTCAAACTTTTTTCCATTTCTGACTCGTGTGTAGTAAACTTTATCATAATTAACACCATCCTTTCTTTTAGGATGATTTCTATGTACTTCCAATCTCTCTACGGAAGTTCGGAACACAAAAAAATCAATCCGAACGGATTGATTATATGTTAAGTTCAAACATAAAAGTTCGAACAGAAACGTCACTGGAGCAGATGACGGGAATCGAACCCGCGTCCTAGCCTTGGCAAGGCCATATTCGAGCCACTAAACTACATCTGCATATTTGGAGGGGCCAGTCGGATTTGAACCAACGATCAAGGAGTTGCAGTCCACTGCCTTACCACTTGGCTATGACCCCAAAATCAATACTCATTAAGTATAACAAAAAAGAAAATCAAAATCAACTATATTTTACACTTTTTTCAATCTATTTTATGCAAGATATTTATAAAAATACTATTTTCTCTATCTCGTATTAAAAAAATAAAAATTTTATATGTAAATTTAATTGTCAAAATCTTGTTTTTTAGAATATTGCTGTTTATAATAAAAAACAATTGTTAAAAAGAGGAGGAATATTCATGATTAAAACTAATTTACCATTACTTTTTATTAAAAATCATGAAATATTTCCTTATGTAGAAACTAAATTAGAATTTTCTGATCTTAATTTCAAAAAAACCATTTCTTTGGCTGAAAGTTGTTTTGATAATTGTGTTTTTATTATTCATCAGAAACAAACAGATAATTTAGAAGCTAAAAACAACATAAATATTGGTATCATAGCTAGAATAAAGTTTAAAATAGATATGCCAAATGGTAATATGCGTGTAGTTTTAAAAGGATTAAATAGAGCTGTTGTTCATGATATTAAAGAAGATGATTTTTTATATGAAGTTACAATTTCGGCCTTAACAAAAGAAGAAATTGATCCAATCGAAGAAATAGCTATGTCAAGAACTCTTTATAAAAGTCTTGATACTTATATAAAAACTACTAATACTGATTTATTTGATGATTTAAAAGAGATGCATAATATCAGTAAATTAACAGATGTTGTTGTTAGTATTTTACCACTTTCACATAATCGAAAATTAAAATATTTAAAAGAGATATCTTCAGTTAAAAGATTAAAAATGCTTTTAGACGACTTAGAATATGAAAAATCAATTATTGATATTGAAAATGACATTGACATTAAAGTTAACAAAAAAATTGATAATAGTCAAAAAGAATTTTATTTAAAAGAAAAATTAAATATTATAAAAAAAGAATTACATTTAGATAGTACTGATGAAATATCTCTTATTCAAAATAAAATTAAAGAATTAAACGCTCCAAAAGGAATAAAAAAAAGATTAGAAATTGAAACTAATCGTTATAGAAGCTGTAATAGTAATTCTCCAGAAATAGGAATTATCAGAAACTATATTGATATTTTATTAAATTTGCCTTGGGATAAAAGTAGTGAAGAAGAAAAAGATTTAACTAAAATTAAAGAAGCTTTAGAAAATACCCACTTTGGTTTAAGTGATATTAAAGATAGAATAATAGAACATATTATGGTTAAACAATTTTCCAATAAAGATACAAATGTTCCAACTTTATGTTTAGTAGGACCTCCTGGGGTTGGAAAAACTAGTATTGCTTTAAGTATTGCTAAAGCCTTAAATCGAAAATGGGTCAAGATTTCCGTTGGAGGAGTTAATGATGAGGCAGAAATAATTGGTCATCGAAGAACCTATGTTGGAGCAGCCCCTGGAAAAATAATGTCTAGTATTCAAAAAATTGGTGTTAATAACCCAGTTTTCATTATTGATGAAGTAGATAAAATGACGAAAGATATTAAAGGAGATCCTGCTAGTGCTTTACTAGAAGTTTTAGATAAAGGTCTTAACAACCGTTTTGTTGATCATTTTATTGATGAAGAATTTGATTTATCTAAAGTTATGTTTATTTTAACAGCTAATTATCTTGATAAAATTCCAACTGAATTAAAAGATCGAATGGAAATAATCGAACTTAATAGTTATACTGAATATGAAAAAATAAAAATTGCTAAAGAATACATCATTCCAAAAATGTTAGAAGAATATTCTTTAGTTGATGAAGAAATAAATTTAAGTAATAAAACTATTACAACCATTATTAGAAACTATACAAAAGAAAGTGGAGTGAGAGAATTAGAAAGAGTTATTAGAAAAATTTTCAGACGTTATTTATGTAATAAAATTGAAGGAAAAAATCGTTTGGATCCTAATAAATATTTACCAAAGATAATTGGAAAAGTTAAATATCAAAGTAATACTAATATGAGTAACCAAATAGGGGTTGTAACAGGTTTATCATATACTCCATGTGGTGGTGATATCGTTAAAATAGAAGTTATTGCTTATCCTGGCCAAGGAAATATTAAAGTAACAGGTTTAATTGGGGAAGTAATGAAAGAATCAATTAATGTCGCCTTTGATTACTTAAAAGGTAATTACCAAACTTATAATTTAGATATTGATTTTTTAAATAAAAATGATTTTCACGTTCATGTTCCTAGTAATGCTATTAAAAAAGATGGTCCAAGTGCTGGGGTTACCATCACAACGGCTCTTTTGTCTTATTTAAAAAAACAAATTGTTACTAATAAAATTTCCATGTCTGGAGAAATTAGTTTAACTGGTAATATTTTAAAAGTAGGAGGTTTGAAAGAAAAAATAAGTTCCGCTTTAAACAATGAAATTGAAACTATTTACTTACCAAAAAGTAACTATGAAGAAGTTTTAGGATTAGAATATTTATATAAAAATAAAATTAATATTAAATTTATTGAAAATTATAAAGAAATATATCAAGAAATATTTGCCCCTTTTGACTAATAAAGTGTCAAATTTTGATATGTTTTTTTGCTATTGCGTTCAAAGATTGATATAATAATTTTAGGTGAATTATGAAAAGATTAGAAGTAGATAGAACAAAATTAGCACCCATGATGGCAAAATATATGGAAATAAAAGATAAGTATGAAGATACGATTATCTTTTTTAGACTGGGCGATTTTTATGAAATGTTTTTTGAAGATGCTGAAATTGTTTCCAAAGAACTTAGTTTAACTTTAACCGGTAGGCAAGCAGGGCTTTCAGAAAGAGTTCCGATGTGTGGAGTGCCTTATCACGCTTACCAAACTTATGTTTCAAAACTAATTGAAAAAGGTTATAAAGTAGCTATTTGTGAACAATTGACGGATCCAAAAAATAGTAAAGGAATAGTTGAGCGTGATGTTGTTCAAGTGATTACAAGAGGAACTTTACTTGATAATTTAAACTTTTCTAATGAAAACAATTATATTGCTAGCATTTATACTTTTAAAGATTGTTATGCTTTTACTTATGCCGATATTTCAACAGGAGATATCTATGCTATTATCTTAAATAATTTAGATAGTTTATATCGAGAATTAGTTAATTTAAGTATTAAAGAAGTAATAATTAATTCAGATACTAATCGAGAAATCCTTTATACTTTAAAAACAAATTATAATATTTTAGTAACTATTACAGATGAGATAAACGAATATCAAGAATATAGTTATATTTATAAAGATGTCAAAGATGTTCGATTACTAATTTCTATAAAGCATCTCTTAACTTATGTAACAGAAGCTAAAAAAGCTAATTTAAAATATTTAAAAAAAGTTATTTTAAATAATGAAAGTGAACATTTATTATTTGATTTTCATACTAAAAAGAATTTAGAATTAACAGAAACCATTAGAGATAACACTAGAAATAATTCTTTGCTTTGGTTTATGGATAAAACAAAGACAGCAATGGGAAGCAGATTATTAAGACAAAACTTAATTTCACCTTTTACAAATTTAGATAAAATAACTAGACGTCATGATTATATTGATTTACTTTTAAAAAATTTTTTGGTTAAAGAAAAATTAGTCGAGTATTTAAAAGATATTTATGATTTAGAAAGATTAATTGGAAGAATTAGTTATGGTAATTTAAATGCACGTGATATGTATCAATTACTGAAATCTTTACGAGTTTTACCCAGTATTAAAGAAGAATTAAAAGTCATTAATTATGATAAAGATTTAGAAACTTTAGATAAATTAGTTGATTTACTTGAACGAAGTATTAATCCTTATGCACCTTTAACTTTAAAAGAAGGTAATTTAATTTTAGAAGGTTTTAATAGTGAATTAGATA
The DNA here is from genome assembly GCA_944350485.1 of uncultured Bacilli bacterium. GTDB lineage: Bacteria > Bacillota_I > Bacilli_A > RF39 > UBA660 > RUG591. The sequence goes on along the minus strand of CALVPE010000040.1, from coordinate 4,622 downwards.
ATTTAAGAAAAATTAAAAATAATAGTAAAGATTTTATTTTAAAGCAAGAAGAAGAAGAAAGAAAGAGAACAGGAATTAAAAATTTAAAGATTGGTTACAACAAAGTTTTTGGTTATTATATTGAAGTTAGTAAAGGTAGCGTTCCTTTAGTTAAAAATGAATTTGGTTATATTAGAAAACAAACTTTAACAACAGGAGAAAGGTACATAACTGAATCTTTAAAAGAGAAAGAACAAATTATTTTGGGTGCTGAAGAGAAAATTATTAATTTAGAATATGAAATTTTTAGTGATATTCGAAAAAATGTAACAACTTATACAGCTGAAATTCAAGAAATTAGTAATATTATCAGTGAAGTTGATTTATTGATATCTTTAACAGATATTGCTGATCGTTATAAATTAGCGAGACCTACTTTTAATAATAAGCATATTATTGAAATAATCGAGGGAAGACATCCGGTAGTTGAAGCTGTAAATAAGGTTGATTATGTTCCTAATGATATTTTAATGAGAGAAGATTGTGACTGTTTATTAATAACAGGACCTAATATGGCTGGTAAATCAACTTATATGAGACAGCTTGCCATTATTGTTATTATGGCTCAGTTAGGTTCTTTTGTTCCGGCTAAAAGTTGCAATATTCCAATTTTTGATAAGATTTTTACAAGAATTGGAGCTAGTGATGATTTAGTTAGTGGAGAATCAACTTTTATGGTTGAGATGAAAGAAGCTAATTATGCTTTAGAAAATGCAACTATCGATAGTTTAATTTTATTTGATGAATTAGGAAGAGGGACAGCTACCTATGATGGGATGAGTTTAGCTTATGCTATTTTAGAGTATATTCATGATAAAATTCATGCTAAAACTTTATTTTCAACTCATTACCATGAATTAACTGATTTATGTCAAAAGTTAAAAAGAGTTAAAAATGTTCATGTCAGTGCCTTAGAAGAAAATGGAAATATTACATTTTTACATAAAGTGGTTGATGGTGCTGTTTCAAAAAGTTATGGTATAAATGTTGCAAGTCTTGCTAAATTACCTGACCAAGTTATAAAAAAAGCTGAAGAAGTTTTAAATACTTATGAAAATAAAAATAAAAGAAAGAAATCAGTAGATATTATTCAAACTAGTTTTGATTTTAAAGAACAAGAAGAAAATCCAGTTATTAAAAAAATAAAAGATTTAAATATTTTGAACATAACTCCACTTGAAGCTTTAAATATATTAAATGAATTAAAAAAAGAAATAAAATAATAAATTAATTGAAGAAATAGTTTTAAATTTCTTAAACTCATGATAAAATTATTTTAAGGTGATAAAATGCAAAATAAAGGATTCACATTAGTAGAATTATTAGGTGTAATTGTTGTTTTAGCTATTTTAGGTGGCATAGCTGTTTTTTCTATTACTGGTTTAGTTAGTAAACAAAGAAATAAAGTATATAAAAACTATGAAAGTACTTTAAAAACAACAGTTGAAAATTACATGATTAATGATTTTAAAAATAATGGTAGCTTAATGCCAACAATTGGAAACAGTACAACTATTACCGTTGAAACTTTAAAAAGTAAAAAGTTATTAAATAGTTTAAAAGATCCAAGCGGTGGAACTTGTGATACTAGTTATGTCGTTGTAACCAGAAATAATGATAATGGTATTAATTTAAGTTTAAATTATAAAGTTTGTTTAATATGTCCTAATTATCGAAGCAAAAATTGTTAAAAATAATGATTTTGATAATTATCATTTTAATGCTAATTAAGACTTGAGTAATTAAATAATAACTAGTTAGTAAACTTAATTAATAATAATTAATAAAAAAGTAGAATTCTATCTTTTGATAGTTATCTACTTTTTTAATAATTTTTTAATTTCTTTTAAATCTTTTAAAATTTCTTTATTAGAAAAATGCTTTATTTCATCATTTTCATATCTTGGAATAAAATGAATATGAAAATGTTTTATTTCTTGACCATAATCAAGATTTGTTGATAAAGTTAAACCAATGCAATTTAATTTTTTTTGATAAATTTGATATAATTTTTTAGTAAGTTTATTAATATGAACTAATAATTCATCAGGAACTTCTAAAATATCTTTAAAATGTTTTTTAGGGATAATTAAAGTATCTCCATTAGTAGTTGGATTAATGTCTAAAAATACTAAAACTTTATCATCTTCAAAAATTATTTCACTGGGTATTTCTTTCTTAATAATTTTACAAAATAAACAATCCATATATAAATCCTTTCTTTTAATTAACATTATAACTTATTTAATAATTATTTAGATCTAATTTTTTTAAATATTTAAGCATTTCTTTTTGATAATCTTTACTTTTTAAAGCATAATGAATGGAAGCTTCAATAAAACCTAATTTTTCTCCAATATTAAAATAATAATCTTTGAAATAATAAGCTTTAACCTCTCCTTGAAAATTTAAAAGAGCATGAGGTAAATACAATTCTTGATTTTTGTAATAAGGAAGTTGTTTTTTAATTTTAAAAATTTTTTTATTTAATAAAAATCTTCCTAAGGCAATTGCATTATTAGCATTTTCTCTTTTAACAATTCCAGTTAAATACCTATTATTATTTAATTGAATAACACCACTTTTAGGTAATTCTTGAAATGGTAGTTCTTTAATGGCTATTAACATAGTAGGATTTTTTTTATATTCTTCAATTAATTGTTTGGTAAGAGGAATTTCACTATCCATAAGATCATCACCATACATTACAATAAAATTATCATTTTCAAGATAATTTCTAGCCGAATAAACTGATCCATAACTACCACGTTCAGTTTGATAAACATATTTAAAAGTTAAATTTTTAGTTATGAAATTAACTTCTTTTAATAAAGCCATTTTATCTTTTTCATCTTTAATAAAATTATTAAGATAGGGATCATCTGTAAAAAAGCTTTTAATAAGTTTTTTGTTTCTTTTTGTAACAACAAAGATAATTTTTTTTATACCACTTAAATAAGCTTCTTTAACTAATAAAAAAATAGCTGGGACATCAAAAATTGGCATCATTTCTTTAGTAACTGATTTTGTATAAGGAAGAAGTCTTGTTCCCAATCCTCCAACGATTATAACAGCTTCTTCAATTTTGTTTTTCATAGAACCTCCAAAATCATTATAATATAATTTTAAAAAAAGAAAAAGTATCCGAAGATACTATTTTACATATTTTGGTAGTGACTTTGTAATATATTTTAATTCATCCATTTCACATGTTAAGATAAAACCAGGTTTAGAGTTGATAACATCAGGTATTCTATTAACAACAGTAGCACAAGTAAGTTCAACTGTTTGAGGATGATTTATAATAAGGGTTGTATTAGGTTCTCCAAATAAAGTCCATTCGTTTTTATCAAAGTCTTCCTTAGCATAAATTTTTCCAATACATTCAGTTTCAATTAAAATTCCTTCTTCAGTTTCGCTTGTAACAACAGCACTCATACCAGTTGCCATTCCCTTTTTTACATCCATATTTAAAGTATCTGAGTGAATATCATGAGAGCAAGTAGTTGGAATACATTTTTGAGTTTGATTTATAATATGTAAATTTAATTTTGAAGCTAACCACCCATTAACATTCCACATATAGCTTGGTAAAAATTCTCCGTTATTAATTAATTTTTCTCTTTCTTCACTTGAAATATTATCACTAGCTGCTACTTCTTTTTCAAACTCCTCTAAAGTTAGTCCTGCTCCGTGGGCTTTAGCTAAAGCTAGCCCGTAATCTTCAACATTATAAGATGAACTTCCTTTAATTTTTTCAATTTTATAACTAGAACCAGCTAAAGTGCTAATTAAATTGCCCCAATAAACATCTTGATAACCAGAACCAGTTAAAGTACAATTATTCTCTTTGGCTAACTTATCTAATTCCTTGGTTTTAACTGGATTAGAATTATAAGAATTAAAGGCTTCTTCACAAGTAGTAATGGCATTAACACCACATTTAGCACATATTTTTAAAACTTCATAAACATCATTTAATAAACTCATCGTTGTAATAATTGCAATATCTGGTTTAAGTTCCAATAAACGATTTTCTAAATTTGTAATATTTTCAATTTTAATATCACTATCAACTTCTTCAAAAACTTCCTTTATAATTTTATTAATTATTTTTTCATTAATATCAAATGCTCCAATTAACTCACAACCTTTTTCCGTTAAATAACGCATCGTGAAACGGCTCATTTTACCACAACCAATTTGGACAACTTTTATTTCTTTCATATATTCTCCTTTACAATATGATTATAATATAGACTAAATTTAAAAACAAGATAACTAAGTAAATTTAATTAAAGTACTTATATTTACATTCATATTTTTTAAACTATTACTATTATTTACTATTTTATTTTATTTATTCAAATAGCAAATTACTTCATGTTTGTTAAATGAAGATAATTAGTGTATTGACAAATAATATTTATTTAACTAATTTTTTAAGATTAAAAAATCGTTGAATCAATCTAAAGTGCACAAATAAGTGCAATTTAAAGTTAAATGTGTATTTTTAAAAGAAAATGCACATTTTTTGATGTTTTTCTTAGTAAAATAATTGCTGAAAATCAAAAAAAATGATA
>CALVPE010000039.1 GCA_944350485.1 uncultured Bacilli bacterium | reverse complement strand
CAATCTAACCATAATATTAAACTTTCAACAAAAGGAATTTAGTCTTACATTTTTAAAAATTCTATAGCCTTTTGTGTTTTCGTCATGGGTAAAATTTCTAATACATTTTATATTTTACACTATTTTTCATTAAATTTCAAATTATTTAATCTCTTTAAAATGCCCATATGTGGACGTTTCTCTTACATTTTAATTTCGTATTATGAAACTGGAATTTACTTTTTCAATTCACATTAAGATTTTTCAATTTTTGAAAATTACTGCAAGAAATAATTGATTTTTAATTTTTCTTTTATTTATATGAAGTGTAAAAAAAAGACATGACTTTAGCATAAATAAATAAAAAATCTTTATTTTTAGTCATTTTAAAGTAAATTTATAACCATTAACCATATTTATCATAAATTAAAACTTCTTTATTTTATAATTAAAAATTAAAGGAGGATTATTTATGAATAATATAAATAAGGAAAATAATTCGGAAGATATAACTATCATTTATAATGATCAAAATCCTAGTTATTATAATATTAGATTAACTTTTGATAAAATAATCGGTAATTTAGCAACAGCTACTCTTTATAAACCTTTTAATGAGAAACAAAAAGAATATAAAAATATTTTACCAACTGTTATTAAATGGTCAGCTGAGTATGAATTAAAAAGAAATTTAGCTTTTATTAATCACGAAAAACTTTTAGAATTATATAATAAATTAGTTGATTTAAATGATGAAATTGGGTATGAAGTTGAAACTGAAATAGCAGAACAACTTGTCTATTGGTATTGGAATTTGATGGTTCTTCGAAAAAGTCAAATTGAAAAGAAGAGAGGCGAAAATTAAATGGGAGCTTCAAAAAATCAAAAAGGAGTTTACCTTGAAGGACATACCGATAAAGGAGGAAATATGCATGTTAATGTTTATAACAATAATCCAACTAATCCTAATCATTCTTCAATCCATGTAAATGTAAATTCTAAAACCGGAAAAGGAACCATTGTTGAAAAAAGTGGTTCTAGTAAAACAACAACAAACATTGGCTGTTATTTAACATCAGCTTGTATGAGATATTATTTAAATAATTTTCAAGATAATTGTTTTGAACTTAGTGTATTAAGATGGTTTCGTGACAACTTTGTAAGTGAAGAAGATATAAAAATATATTATGAAGTGGCTCCACTTATTGTTAATATAATTGAAAAAGATCAAGATAAAGCTCGTATCTATGATTATATTTATGATACAATTGTTGATTTTTGTGTTCAAGCTATTTTAAATGGCAATTATAATTTAGCTTACGAAAGATATAAAAGTAGTATTTTGAATCTACAAGAAATTTTTTTAAGAAAATCAGAAGTTTCAAAAAAATTAATAAAATCACTTTAAAAAATGAAAATAAATTTCTAAACGCTCAAGTTTTAGAAATTTATTTTTTTTATCTAAAAATTTCAAAAAACAAAATTTTTTTTAATTAAATGCCTAAAATCTAACTTTTTGTGATAAAATATTTCTTTAAGGAGAATTATTATGGATCAAGAATTAGTTAATAAGATTAGAGAAAATACTGATATCGTTGAATTAATTTCTAAATATATTCCTCTGGTTAAAAAAGGAAAAAATTACTTTGGATTATGTCCTTTTCATAATGATAATAATCCTTCTTTAAGTGTTTCAAGAGAGAAACAAATTTATAAATGTTTTGTTTGTGGGGAAGCAGGAAATGTTTTTAACTTTGTTGAAAAGTATGAAAATGTTAGTTTTAAAGAAGCTGTTAAAGTCGTAGGGGATAGTATTGGAATTAGTGTTTCTTCTAATTATATAACTAAAAAGGAAGATAAAAATCAAGTTTACTATGATATTTATGATATAGCTACGAAGTTTTATCAAAATAATTTACTATCAGCTAAAGGATTAAAAGCTCGAGAATATTTACAAAAAAGAAGTTTAGATATGAAAACGATTCAAGAGTTTCAAATTGGTTTATCTTTAAATAGTCCTAATAGTTTATATAAATTATTACTAAAAAAAGGTTATAAACAAGAAGTTATTGAACGTAGTGGCTTAGTTACGGTTGATAGAGACACTTATTTAAACCGTATTATTTTTCCTTTAGCTAATCCAAATGGTTTAATTAATGGTTTTTCTGGTCGGATTTATAATGGAGAAAATTTAAACAAATATTTAAATACTTCGGAAACAGAGATTTTTAAAAAAGGCGAAAACTTATTTAATTATTCAAGAGCTAAAGAAAGTGTTCGCAAGAAAAAGTATGTTATTTTAATGGAAGGTTTTATGGCTGTTATTAGAGCTTATACAATCGGTGTAACTAACTGTATAGCAACGATGGGGACTTCTTTAACAAGTGAACAAATAAATTTAATTAAAAGATTAACAAATACTGTTTATTTATGTTTAGATGGTGATCAGGCAGGACAAACAGCTATTATAAATAATGGAGCTTTATTAAGTGAAAATAACTTAAATGTTAAAGTTATCCCTTTAACTGATAATTTAGATCCAGATGATTATATTTTAAAATATGGGAAAGATAAATTTTATTCACTACTTGAAAGTCCTCTTAATTACAATGATTTTAAAATAAGCAAATTAAAAAATGGAGTTAATTTTAATAGTAGTGATGAGCTAAGTAAATATATTAATTTAGTTTTAGAAGAAATAAGATTGGAAAAAGATGAAATTAAAAGAGAAATAATGTTAAAAAATCTTGCTAAGGAAACTAATGTGTGGTATAATACCTTGGAAAAAAAGTTAAATGAATTATTATCTACTAGAGAAAGTAATTCTAAAAAAAGAGAGATAGTTTTAAAACCTACTAAAAATAAGAAAAATAAGTATGAAAAGACTCTAGAAATTTTAATTTATTATATGATTACAAAAAAAGAAGTTATAACCATAGTTGAAAATAGTCATGTTTATTTTCCGATTGATAAATATCGAAGTCTGGCAAGAGAAATAAGTGAGTATTATAATAAATTTGGTTTTATTAATATGGCTGATTTTAATACTTATTTGGAAGGTAATTTAGAGCTTAAACCACTTTTGTTAGAAATTATGGGTCTTGATTTAGATAATAATGTTTCTAATGAGGCTATTTTAGAATATTTAAGGGTAATTAAGGAATATAATGTAGCTCTTGAAATCAAAAGATTAGAGAATTTAATAATAAAAGAAGTCGATCCTCTTGAACAGGCTAAAATAAGTGATCAAATTAGAAAACTTAAAATAGGGAGTGTAGAGTAATGATTAATGAAGTTAAATCATTTGATGAAAGAAAGAAAACTTTAGTAGAACTTGGTCGTAAAAAAGGATATGTAACTTATGAAGAATTAGCTAATGAATTAAAAGGTTTAGATATTGATGCTGATTCATTAGATGATCTTTACAATGATTTATTAGAAAATAAAATTGAAATTGTTTCAGAAGATGATAATCCTGATGATCAGGGAAGTGATATAGAGTCTCCTGAAAAAATTTTAGAAGATTTAAGTAATTCTAAAGATGTAAAAATAAATGATCCTGTTAGGATGTATTTAAAAGAAATTGGTCGTATTAATTTGCTCACTAATGATGAAGAGTTTGAATATGCTAAACTTGCTAATGAAGGTGATGAACATGCTAAAGCTATGCTTGCGGAGTCGAACTTACGTTTAGTTGTTAGTATTGCTAAAAGATATGTTGGAAGAGGAATGTTATTTTTGGACTTAATTCAAGAAGGAAATATAGGATTAATGAAAGCTGTCGAAAAATTTGATGTTACCAAAGGATATAAATTTTCAACATATGCTACATGGTGGATTAGACAAGCAATAACAAGAGCCATTGCCGACCAAGCAAGAACAATAAGAGTTCCAGTTCACATGGTAGAAACAATAAATAAATTAGCTA
>CALVPE010000038.1 GCA_944350485.1 uncultured Bacilli bacterium | reverse complement strand
TGGAGTTTACAACCACAGTTTTATCTTTAATTGCTTATTGGTTGGTTGAAGCATTGACTTCTTATAACAAGCAAGGCTGTAATAGATAAAAACTGTGGAACCACATTCGTTATCTAAAATATTTTATTGTGAGGTGTTCTTATATGATTTATGTTGGAATAGATATATCAAAATACAAACACGACTGTTTCATCTGCAGTAATACAGGTGAGGTTATTGTAGAAAATTTATCATTTGAAAACAATCAAAAAGGATTTCAACAGTTTGCAGACTTATTGAAACCCTATGATAATTCTAATGTCCACATTGGCCTCGAAGCTACCGGACATTATGGTTTGAATTTAAAATTATTCTTAGAAAAGAATAATTATAGTTTTATGGAATTTAATTCTCTTTTAATTAAAGAATTTGCAAAATCCTTAACTTTAAGAAAGACTAAAACTGATAAAGTTGATGCATTTATTATTTATCAAAAACTTGTTTCAGTTCCATATAAACCAAATTCGAAACTATTTTATCACATTTATTCAATAAAGTCACTATCTAGATTAAGAGAAACTTTAGTTAAACAACGTTCTAAGTATTTAATTCAATTAACCAATATCTTAGATATATTGTTTCCTGAATTCAAACCTTTCTTTTCTAATCATTTTGGTAGTACTGCCTTATTTATTTTAAATAAGTACAAAACTACTATAAAAATCGCTAATATGAAAGATTTTGAATCCATTAGTAAGAACTCTCACGGAAGATTTCCTTATTCTAAATTTGTTAAACTTAAAGATTTAGCAAAAAATACAATTGGGGAATCTAATGAAAATTTTGAATTTCAATTACAAAGTGTTCTTAATCTTTATTTTGAAATCAATTCTGAAATTGATTCAATTGATAAACAAATTTCTACAATTATCAAAGATCTTAATCCACCAACCCTTTCTATTCCCGGTATTGGTGTGATTTCCTGCGCTTCTATCATTTCCGAATTTGGTGACATTTCTAGATTTGATAATCCTGGACAAATGCTTTCTTTTGCCGGTTTAGAACCTGGAATTATTCAATCAGGAACTATGTTAGCAAACGGAAAAATGGTTAAGCGTGGTTCTGGATATTTACGACATACTCTTATGAACGTTGCACTAGTAGTTATTTCTAATAATTGTACTTTTTATGATTACTATTATAAAAAACGTTCGGAAGGTAAATGTCATCGTGTTGCCTTGTCTCATGTTTGTAAAAAACTCATTAGAATTATTTACATTTTAGAAACTAAGCATATCCAATTTGATCCGTCTTTAATCAAATAATTTACTTTATGCCGAGAAAACTTCTTGATAAATTAATTTTACGAATTTCAATTTTCGCCATTAAACTTAGTTTTCATCATTTTTTTGATGACTAGGTTTAGTATGGCGTATAAATAATGGAGTAAAATTTACTTGTCAAGAAGGAAATTGGAATAAATAAATTATTTGTCGATAAACTTCAAATTTTTAAAAAATTAAAGTTTTGAAGTCTTTTTGGCGTGGGATAATTTCCAATTTTTATTTTTTATCAAAAATCACTTGACTTCTTATAGTTAGCCTCCTACCATTCTGATACAACTTCTATTTCTAAATCAACTTTATTCAATACTAACTTTTCGGTTATTTCGAATTTTGTATCATCCCAATTAAATATTGTACTACCTTTTGTAATTGGAATTTCTTTTATTAACCTTATTTGAAGTTCATCTTCACTTTGAAGTTCAAACTCATATTGTTTTTTATAATCAAAAATAGCTTCAGTTATTAATTCTTGTGAATATTTATTGTTTGAAATTATTGGTGATAAATTAATCCAATCAGTAAACGAACCATTATCAGTTACATTTCGATAACGATATTTAACATTTAATGTATTATTTACAGCACCAAATGAATTATTAAAGAACTCACCATCGTATTTTATTTTTACTTTTCCATCAGTAGGTTGATTTCTTTTAATTGTTTGACCTAATTTAAGTGGAATATAATTAATTATATTGCTAATTGTTATGTTATCTTCAGTTTTAAAACCTCTTGCATCGTTAACAACTATATTAAATAAATTCGTTGAACATTTTTCTATTTCAACTACACCATTACTTGCTAATATATTATTTACATATATAGTTGGTGAACCACCTTGATTTTGAGTAGTTGCAGATACCGTTATTTTAATTGTTGATTCATATTTTACCATTTTAGTATTAGAACCAGTTAAAGCAATAGTTTCAGCTCTTATATCAATAGCAGATTTCGAATTAATGACCGGATTAGAACTTACTATATAACCAATAGCAGTATCAGTACTTGTATTACCTATTTGAGTTCCCTTTGAGCTATCAGAATAAGTTCTTAATTCAAATGTAAAAGTTCCATTTTGTGATGTTGGTAGTAAACCATAAATTGTACTTAGTTCACTACTTGTAAAATCAATTAAATTACTATTAGATACATTATTAATTGTTTTAATAGTTCTTGTACCAAGTTTTATTGTTAATACATCATATAAATTAGCATATTTATTTGAATCTACATAAAATGGTTGACCAATATTAAAATTAGAAATATTTTTTAAAACACTAGCTCCAGGATCTACTATTAAATTGAAATTACTTGAAGTATAATTACACCAACCAGTATTTTGAGTATCTTTAATTGTAAAATTAAAAGGAACTGTACCAGTTGCCTTATTTTGTACTGTTAACCAATCACTTGTATATTCATAAGACCAACCACTACTTGCAGATTGAGTATTAATGTTCCAAACATTCGTACCATTTAAATTAAAGCTAGCTCTTAAATTATTTTGATAATTACCATAAGGGTTAGGATTACCATTTCTATCAGAAATAAAAATTTTATAATAGAATCTATAAAGCATATTGTTGTTTGAACGTTTATGCTCGTATTTTACTTGTACTTTTAATCCAGAAGAAGTTCCGAAGGTATATATAATTTGATTAAATAATTCTATCATATTCTCCTCCTACTGCAAATAAAAACAACCAGTTCCGTTTTCGTAGTCTTCAAAACGACTGTGTGTCCCTACAACTAAATAATTTTCAACAATTATTCTTTTACCTTTAACAACAGTTTCACCAATTGTATTATCATATTTTGCTTCTAAAATAACTTCATCATTATTTTGCTTATCGATTATTTCTAAACCATCAGCGTCAACATTTGTTTTAACTTTCGATTGGTCGCTATCCCAAGTAGTGCCGTTTTCGTCTTCCGTAATTAATTTATTTTTTACGACTTCAACTACTGTACCATCGATTTCTTCACCTCGTAAAATACTTTGAATTTGAGTCTTAGTAAAGCTATTTGTTATAATTTGATTTACTGACTTATTATTATTATCAACTTGTAAAATCAATGAATCATATCCTTCAATTAAATTTGTATTTATAGTACCAGACGTAATAAAATCTGCTACAATACTACCATCTTGTGTAATAGCAATTCCATACTCTCCATTGATTCCAGTTTTTGAATAACCTAAACCATTTAAATTCCATCGCCATATTTTTTGAGCAACATCTGGATCTTGATTATCCATTATGAAAATCTTATTAGTTGTTTTATAAACATATCCTCCCATTGCAGTAGTTATTAATCTAGTAGCTTCACTTTTAGCATCGGCTAAAATATTAGATGGATTTATTTCCTTTGAAGTTTCAATAACTTCGTTCATAGTTTTTTGAAAAGAAGGACAAGCAGTTCCTATTTCATATTTTTCGATTGTATCTGTTAAAGGATTGTATTCAGTTTTTATAACTCTAGTTGTATAATTTAAACCTGCTAATTCAACTATTAAAGTATCTCCTAAATTAACTTTTTCAATTGAACTATACATATCATAATATTCTTTTGTTTTTGAAAGTTCTAACCAATCTATTTTAATATTAATCATTGACTTGTCTATTCCATTTTCAAATAATTCATTAGTAGCATTTCGTAAAGCTTCATAAGCCTCATCTAAAGTTTGATAAGCTTCTTCATCTTCTGGATCATATTTAATATTACTAAATTCAATTTTTGCAATTTTCGGAGTAGGATATAAGTTTATTAATGGACTATCAACATATTTTTCGGGTAACATTAAACCATCATAACCTAAAGGCATTATTTTTGTATAAAGTGATGTTATATCTATTATTATTGAAATATTTTTAATGTTTTTTCCAAAAATTAATTTAACGTTATTATCACTACCTCTTCTACTCAATAATTTAATTTTAAAGTTATCTCTTTCTAACTCAGCACCAAATAATTTAACAACAGAATTTTCAGTATCACCTAAAAAACAATCAACTGGATTTCTTCGAACATACCTTGCACTTTTTACACCAGATATATCAGATATTGCTTCAAAATTATTACTAAAAGTTGTTTTAGATAAAAACCAATTACAAAAGCTTTCACAATCTAAATTAGTAGGTGCTGTATCTTCTATAAAATTATCACTCAGATCATAAAAAATATGTGTTGCATAAACTTTCATTGTTGTAAAATCTTTTTCTATTTCTTTAATTCTAAATAACTGATAATTATCATTTCCTACATTACACTTTATAATATTATTTTCAATTAAATATTGGCTCATATTTGAATTTAAAGGATAAGATATTGATAAATTGTATCCACCATTTAATTCTTCGGTTACTTTTGCTAATAAGCAATCGGTTAAAAAACCAAGTCCATTATTATTAAAATCTGTTGTATTGCCTAAATATATATTCATATACCTTTTCCTTTCTACAAATATGATTTCTTATAAATTATTTTAAAGTTTGTAATACTTCCAATATAATTAATAGTATTTTTACCTGGTTTAAGATAAGGAAAATCGTATTGCATTTTATTTGAAACATTTATACCATTAGATGTTATAACTTTTGCTTTACAATCTAAAATACAAGGTCCATCAATAGAATTTAAAATAAATGTTTTATTATTTATAGTAATTGATACTTTACCTGTCCCGTTTATTTCTAATATAGGATACATATCAGCAGTCGCACCGTTTATAGTTAAAATTGAATCGGTTTGCTGAACTAAATATTCTGTAGGATTAATATCTTCAGCAATTGGATTTACTAAAAATTGAATTATAAATTTTTTAAACATTAAAATTTTTTCAAAAGAAATTGAATTTTGAATTATTGCTGTATATTCCCTATTTCCATCAAATGATAAAGTTCCATATCCGTCTAAAAATTCCTTTATCTTATCAAAATCATAAATTTCATTAAAATGACAAGAAACTGATACTACAAAACTATCATAAGTACCATTATCAATCGATAAAAAACCATTTCTTCCAGGTATATTATAAACATCTATATTCTTTTTTCCTTTAGAAATAACTGGTGTTCCTTCAACGATTATTCCATATGATTTCAAATCTTGTTTTTTCCATAAAACCATTTTAAGCACCACCTTTTGCTAACGAAGTATTTTTTCTATAAAATTCTAATTCTTCAGCCAAAGCTTGAATATCAGTTTGTCTTGTATTATTAAAATTCTCAATTTGTAAAATTAAAGGATTACTATTAGCTGTAGGATTTATTGTAGGATTAATACTTGTTTCAACTTTTTTACTTAATCCTTTCATAGCATTTTCAACATCGTTAACTGTATCATTTATACCTTCAACAATTCCTAATCCTAACTCTTCTCCTACTTGATCTCTCATAACGGTTGATGGAGAATGTATTCCAAATAAATTTTTAATAAAATCAATAACATTCCCAACCCAACCTTTTATTTTATTTTTAATCCAAGCCGGTTCCGGCTCGCTTTCCAGCTCCAGAACAGGCAGCTCCGGCTCGTCCTTTACCAGCTCGGCCACTTCTTCAAAGGCTTCGGC